>JBDKTO010000030.1 GCA_039680175.1 Veillonellales bacterium
ATGACAATCTGTCTGTTTGTGGTGCTCAAAAATAGACAGAAAAGACAGGGAGGCCATTATTTCTCAATCTCTCTGTCTTTTCCGTTGTTTCTTTGTCGTTTTGTTTTCTTAACTTAATGACATTGCCCGGAGGGACGCCTTTTTTGCCGAAATACTGAATTAGAATTTAACGCTGGCAGTAGCGCGAACGTTAGTGCCGTGATCCTTGATATCCTGGTATAGAACATTGAGGTTGGTATTTTTGTTCAGCGCTTTGTTGTATTCGTATTCCATGCCTTTTGCTTCCTGACCGCCGGCGGAGATTGCATAGAAGTCGTTTACGCCGATTTTCAGGTTTGCCGAGGAATCGTAAGGCAGAGCGCCTGCTTTTACGTCTTTATACGCTACGCTTAAACCGGTATTGCCGAGAGTTGCTTTCACTTGGTAAGCATCGGCTTTGGCATCAATGTTTTTAGCGTATTCAGCATCCATTTTCACACCGGGAACCAGGGTGAAGGAGGTGCTGGCAGCAGCGTACTCCGTGCTGTCCTGGTTCAGATAGGCAAAAGTAAGCGGAGCGCCGACTATATTCAGTTTGTATTGTGCGCCGTAAGAATTTTCCATGGTGTTGCTGCTATCGACAATTTCTTTACCGCCAAAAGCAAGGAAGTTGCCTTCTTTAACGGATACGCCGTTAAGGACAGCGGTAGTGCCGGCACCAGCCAGCATGCCCTGGCCAAGATCATAGTCCTGACGGCCGATTTTGCCATCGAAGCCCAACGCTTTAAAGTTCACATAGGCGTTTTCTACGATAGGGCTGGTTGCAACGCTGGAGGATGCGGAAGGATTGGTGTTGCCGGAGTTGAAGCGAGCGTACAGGCTCATGTCGTTGTTGATTTTTGCTGTAGCGCCGAGACGTACGCGGTAGTCCGTTTTGTCGGCAATGTCGCCATCTTCACCGTTGATGTAGCGAACACGGGCGTCGCCGGAGAATTTCACCATGTTGTCTACTTGATTTTGCAGTCCTTCCACTTTTACACCCATGGTGTTCAGCTCGGTAGCAAATTCTTTGGACAGTTTGTCAACGGTAGCTTTTTGATCGGCATTGAGGCTCTTGTTCATGGCTTTGGCAACGATTTGGGCCATTTCGTAACGGGTCATGGTTTTGTCGCCGCGGAAGGTGCCGTCGCTGTAACCGTCGACGATACCGGCTTGAGCCAATTTGTTGACAGCATCATAAGCCCAGTTGTTTGCCGGTACATCGGCAAAGGGATTGGCGAAGGCCGGTACTGCGAAGGCTACTGTCAGTGCAGTAGTGATCGCCGCTTTTAAGAGTTTCTTTTTCACTTGAAATCCCCCTAAATAATTTTTTGTGCGCGGGTGTTACCACCGGCATATCGGCTGCTATCCGCCAGGGGGACCGAACGATGAGTATCCACGTTTCCTCAACTTCTATCCCGTCCAGCAGAAATTCGCTTTTATGCACCTGCCGCTTTCGCAGGTTCTTGTTTACATAATTCTATACGCCTGCCTGGATTCCTGCTTGCCATTGCTGTGTAATTATTGGCAATTTCTCCTGTCTGCCGTAAAAGAAAATGTTTGTCATTGCGAGGAGGTACGACGAAGCAATCTCGGCGCTGGCGTTTCTTCCTTGATAATGACAGAAGGAACTGCTATGATTCGTGCAAGCTGCCTCATCATGCTGCAAATGGCTTGGTTACTTTGGAACGACCAGTCAGTCATATTGTTTCAAAAAAATTATGCATTTTACATAATAATTTTGATATATGTCAGATTCGCGATAAAAAAAAAGAATCCTGCATTTTCAGCGGGATTCCCGACCGGTAATTTATGTTAAGCGGGGAGGGCTGTTGGCGATTGGCTGTTAGCTTTTGGCTTTTGGCTTTTGGATCATGGATCATGTCATGGATCATGGCCCATAGCCAAAAGCCCATGCCCCCCGCCTTATTCCACTATATTGCGAACCTGGATCGTAATCTTCAGGGGACCGGCGGCGTAGGTGTCATTTTTGGCGACAGCGGTAAGCTGTACTTTGCCGCTGCAGCGTTTCACCTGATTGATGGTGTCATATAACTGGGCACCGCCCATTTCGCCTACAGTTCCCTGGAGAGGATCGGGCAGGATGCCTTGTTTGACTGCCGCTGCATTTACCTTTTGCAGAAACGACAAAACAATTTCTTCGGCTTTCCCCTGATCACTGCCGGTAACGAAGACGGCGGAATCAACGACCATCCCCTGGGAATAGATAAGGTGATTGGGGAACAGTTCAATCTGTCCGATAACCGGTTCGCCGTAGACGATATTACCGGCTGCGGATATACGGACGACGACTCCTTCGGAAGCCGAGTCCAGGATGGCAACCGCCTGATCAAAATCATTTTTTGAAATCCAGAGGATTTCCAGATCTTTATCGGTGACATCCAGCCTGTCTAATAAACTCTGATTGGTCCGGTATATAATACTCGTCAAAGCTTTCTCCGCCTGATTGTCTTTTTCCTGTTGGGAAAGGACGCTGGTAGAGAGCACTTCTCCCGCCCGGAAAGCGATGGCGCCTTCTCTTACGGCTTGGATACCTTTGTTGAGTTTAGTCGTAAGTTCGTTTAGCCGGTCGACGTCGGACTGGAGGCTGGCTTTTGATTCGTTGAGGGCGGTAATACGAACATCCAATTCGTCCTTGGTAGCCTGCAATGTTTGGATTTTCTGCCGGGCTTCTGCCAGATTTCCCTGAACCTGGGCGTAATCCGCCTCAACTTGCTTAAGAGCAGCGGTAGTGCGATCCCGTTCGGCAGCAACTGTGGACAATTCCGCCGTTATGTTTCTTAATTGTTCTGTAGTATTTTTTATTTTGGCATTAAGGGTAGAATATTCGGCTGTTTTAGCTTCCAGGGCAGTCCGGCTGTCTGCCAGTTCGCTGTTTTTAGCCGCTACTTCCGCCGAAAGAACCGCCAGTTCGGTTTTCAGCGCTTTCATGCCGAATAAGGCGGTACGCACGTCGCGGGAGGCCAATGTCAGTATTCCCAGGGTCGTCGAAGCGATCAGGATGCCGGTGATGATGGTAACAATGATGGAGGTATGCTTCGGCCTTAGTCCAAACAGTGTCATTTTCCTTTTGCCGACTTTTGTGCCTAATTTGTCGCCGATATAAGCGATCACTCCGCCCATCACAGCTAAAACCGCGATGAGTACAATACCGTACATGGGAAGGCCTCCCTTCGTGTTGGTTGTTGGCGATTGCTCTGGGATTGTCGTTGCGAGCGACAGCGCAGCACACTCTCTGTTGCAGATTGCCTTTCACAGCGTTGAGATCGCCACGGCTAACGCCTCGCGATGACAGATAGAAGAGTTTTTCACTCTGGGCACTGGCTCTTGGCTTTTAGCTATGTGCCATGGGCTGTTGGTCAAAAGCTAAAAGCCAATCGCTAACAGCCAAAAGCCAATCGCCCCTACTGCGATGCTTTGCGAACCAGGTAGATACCGGCCAAAATGCCGATGATGTTGGGAAACCAGGCCGCTAGGACGGCGGGAATGGCTCCCCCCTGTCCCAAGGCGGTGGCAACGGTCATAATGGTATAGTAAATAAAAATAACGATAATGCTGATCCCCAGACCGATGGAGGAACTGGACCGATGAGGCTGAAGGCCCAGGGGCGTGCCGATAAGGGCAAAGACAAAGCTGGCCATGGGGATGGACAGCCGCTGATGCAATTCTACTTCATAGCGGCTTGTCTTTACATATTCCCGCTGCAGTATGGCTATTTGCTGCTTCAATTCTTTAATAGACATTTCATCCGGCCGCTTTTGTTCCCGGGAGATTGATTCGGGATTTTTGTCCACGGGCAGTATTTGCCGGTCGAACCGCATAGTATGCTCCAGCTGACCGGTAGGACTGAGTTCATAAATAATGCCGTTGGACATCACCCAGCGGTTATCCTGCCAGACTGCATTCTCGGCGTTTTCCACCCGTACCAGGCTGCCGGTTTCAAATTCTTCCACACTGACGGCATACATGACATTGTCTTCGTATTTGCGGGCATATGTCAAACGTTCCAGTGCTCCCTCTTTCACATCTTTAATGACAATGTGTTCCTGGGATTTAGGCGCCGTATTTTTTTTGATTTCATCAACAACCGTGTTATAGGCTTCATTGGACTGGGGCACTACCATTTCATTAAAAGTAACGGCAAACAAACTGACAAAAAAAGCCACAACAAATACCGGAGCCGACAGCCGGAAAAAGCTAAGCCCGCCGGAACGCATGGCCGTGACTTCACTGGCGCCGGAAAGCCGGCCAAAGGATAACAATGCTGCCAATAACATGGACATGGGAAATGTTAATACAATAATGCTGGGCAGACTATAAATAAACAACTTAATCACCGAGGTCACTGAGGCACCGTATTGGGTTACATACTGGGCGATGCGAAACAACGTATTGGTACCGATAAAGACGCTGGAAAAAGCACATATGCCAAAAACAAAGGGTCCCATCAGTTCCTTAATGATATATTTGTCTAAGATGCGCATATATTCTCCTTACTATCAAGAAAAGCCGCTGACGCGTCTTTTCGTCTCATGGCTCACAGCTAAAAGATTCTTATTACGTATAGAGGAACAAAACTTTCTTCTGTCAGCGCCGCTACAGACTGAAATTTTCTCCCAAATAGAATTTCCTGGCGATTTCACTGACGGCGATGGTTGCACTGTCGCCATCAATGAGAATTTGACCTTCATTGAGGATATAAGCTTTATCAACAATCTTTAAGGTTTCGCGGACATTATGGTCGGTAATTAGGATGCCGATGCCGCGTTCCCGCAAATAGCCGATAATATCCTGAATGTCGGCTACGGCAATCGGATCGACGCCGGCAAAGGGTTCATCCAGCAGGATAAAATAGGGATCAGTAGCCAGAGAACGGGCGATTTCCACCCGGCGCCGCTCCCCGCCGGACAATTCGGAACCTTTGCGCTTGCGGACATGGACAACATGAAATTCTTCCAGCAGGCTCTCCGTTTTATCCCGGCGTTCGCCTGCCGACAAAGGGGTCGTTTCCAATATGGCCAGCAGATTATCCTCTACTGTCAGTTTGCGGAAGACGGATGCTTCCTGGGGCAAATAACCAATGCCAAAGCGGGAACGTTGGTACATAGGCATATGGGTAACATCTTCGCCATTGACAACGATATTGCCGCTATTCGGTCTTTCCAGCCCGACAATCATATAAAAGGTCGTCGTTTTACCGGCACCGTTGGGACCGAGAAGACCGACAATCTGTCCCTGATCCACCCGCAGACTGACACCGTCGACTACGTTGCGGCCTTTATAATTTTTGACTAAGTCAGAAGTTGCTATATACATGCAAATGCTCCTTATTTTTGGCGATTGGCTGTTGGCTGTGGGCTGTGGGCTCATAGCTCATAGCTCATAGCTCAAAGTTCATAGCTCATAGCTCAAAGCTCATAGCTCAAAGCTCATAGCCCATAGCTCAAAGCTCATAGCCCATAGCCCATAGCTCAAAGCTCATAGCCCATAGCCCATAGCTCATAGCTCATAGCCCATAGCTCATAGCCCATAGCCCATAGCTCATAGCTCATAGCTCATAGCCCATCGCCCATAGCCCATAGCTCATAGCTCATAGCCCATAGCCCATAGCCCATAGCTCATAGCCCATAGCTCATAGCCCATAGCTCATAGCTCATAGCTCATAGCTCATAGCCCATCGCCCATAGCTCGCAGCCCATAGCCAACAGTCCCGCCCCGTTACTGCTGATTAATAATCAGTTTGGTACGCCCCTGGGCGTCCATGACTTTGTCATCCATATAGATGGTCAGGGTATTGCCTGTAAGGACATTGCCCTGCTGAATCGCACGGGCGTTGCCGGTTAATACGGCTTTAGCCTGTCCGTTTTTGGCGCCGTAGTAAACCGCCTGATCGGATACGGCATCCAGCTGGCGGGTTTCGCTGACGATATGGACATCGCCTTCGCCGACTGCCCGCTCTTCATCAAGGAAGGCTTCCAATTTAGCGGCAGTCATGACTCCGTCCGGCATGGTCAACCGAGCCGAGTTGTTGACGACTGCATATTGTTTGTCGGAATAATAGTCGATTTGCGGACCGGTAAGGCGATTGTCGCCTTTTACCAGCACAACATCGCCGGTGGCAATAAGATGGGTATTGTCATACCCCCGGACTTCGGCTGCCGTGAGCACCGCGTCATCCTGAACGACTTTAACACCGCCGGAAATATAGGATTCTCTGGTCTTTGTATTGTAACGGGCGCTTGCCCCGGTCATGGCGGCGTTTGCCTGTGTCAGCTGAACCGCTCCCTGAGCCGTCATAACTCCGCTTACGGCATCGTATTCAATCGAATCCGCCGCCATCTCTACCGGGCCGTTGTTCTGCGCCGACAGATGATTTGTGGTGCCGACAGCCAGAAATAAAGCCAGTACTGCAATCATAAACTTATTTTTCAATTAGATGCCCCTCCCTTGCGAACCCGGGCGTTACCCTGCACTTTGATTTTCTCCAGATCGACATCGCTTTCCAGCTGATTGCCGCTGATGATGGTATCATCCCTGGTCACCGTAACGTCGCCGTCAGCGTAAAAGCAACGGGTTTGACCATCCCAACGCGCTTCCCTGGCATTAAGTTCGGTTCCGTCGCTGGCAACCGCCCGGACGCTGCCGGTCAGAACAATATTCTTTGTCTTTGTGTCCATGGTTGCCCAAGGTGCGGTAATGTGAATGGTACCGCCATTATCCTGATAAAAAATTCCCGCTAGGTTCATCAGCGTTGCCTGTTTGGTATTTGGCTCCATCTCAATGGAATCTGCCGTCAATTCCCAAATTCGTTTTCCATTTTCCTCTTCAATGAGTAAACTGTTGACAAAAGTGGCTGTTGATGCCGGATCACCCTTTGCTTCCTGACCGGCGGAAGGAGAATTTAACGGTTCCTCTTTAATAAAGTAATAAATGCCTCCGGCTAAAAAAAGAACCACGCAGACAATCGCCAGATAGGAAGTTTTTTTCAAGCCTGTTCACCGATCCTCTCCTGCAGTGTTGGCGTTCCCCGGTTATGACGATGGGAAAGAGGCGTGCGGGGTGCTGTATTCCAGCGTTTCTGAAACCACAGCCATTCATCGGGATACTGACGGATAACAGCTTCAATAATCCGGGTCATTTTCTCAGTCGCATTATATAAATCAACGGTTTCATCACCGGTATCTTCCATGATTAAAGGCGGTTCCACAATAGCCCGGTGACCGCCTTCGGGGCGGCGAACGATAAAGACCGGAACTATGGGAGAGTGAAATCGTTTCGCAAAAACAGCAGGTCCCAGGGGAGTCGAGGCGGCCTTGCCGAGAAAAGACACAAACACTCCGCTGACTCCGGCATCCTGATCGGCTAAAAAGCTAAGAATTTTCCCTTTTTTCAGGGCCCTTGCCGCACCCACCAGTTCACTGGTGCCACGGGAAAAAATTTCCATTCCCACTTTCTGGCGGTACTCGTTTAGAATACGGGTATGCTGGTCGTTAGGCTGCTTTTTTATTAAGGTGGTCAAAGGAAACCCGGCCATGGCCAATGCTGCGCCCAGCCATTCCCAATTGCCGATATGGGCAGTCAAAAGAACCACTCCGTGTCCCTGGGACACAGCATCGGCCAGATACTGGTCATTTTCGAGCGTAACCAGTTGTTTGATTTTCTCCGGCGTAAGAACCGGGGTATACAAGACTTCCATGAAAGTCTGACCTAATTTTCTAAATAACCGGCGGGTAATCCTTTCCGCTTCTTTCGCCGAAACCGACAAACTTTCCTGCATCTGATTCATAGCACGCCGGCTTTGGCGGGCGGCAAGATGATAGTACAGCCGTCCAAGCTGCCGGCCGATAAATAACACAATGGTATAAGGCAATAAGCAAACCAGTCGGCTGATTGCTTTCAGTAAATGATATTGCCAGTTGGTGGACATGCCGACGTTCCTCCTGTCTGTGGGGTTGGTTGTTGGCTGTTAGCGATTAGCGGTTGGCCCATCGCCAACAGCTAACAGCTCATAGCCAAACTCCTACTGTCTGGTTTCTATTATCCCCGGACGGCTGTAGGATGCAAGGACTTCGTCCCAGCGATTCTGGGCTTTTAAAATCATTTCAATGATTTCCCGGACGGCACCTTTACCACCGGCGTGAACGGCCACAAAGTGAGCCTTTGCCTTGACTTCCGGTACGGCGTCGGCTACGGCGCAGGCCAGTCCGACCTGCAGCATAATGGCCAGATCATTCAGGTCGTCACCTACGTAGCCAACCTGTTCCAAAGTCAATTTATGTTTGGCAAGGAGCTGCTCCAAAGCCGTAACTTTATTCATAGCTCCCTGGTAAACATCTGTAATCTTTAACTCGGCGCCGCGAATACTGACGATGTCGCTTTGCCGGCCGGTAATGATAGCCGTCTTAAGACCGGCCCGGTGAGCGGCGGTAATTCCCAGTCCGTCCTGAGCATAAAATTTCTTTAATATCTCCCCATCCCGGCCAATGACGATTTGCCCGTTGGTCAGTACTCCGTCAACATCGAAAATAAGCAGCCTGATTCTTTTGGCACGAATCTCAGTATCCATTATACCACTCCTTGCCGCAATAAGTCAGTACGGTGAATAATACCAATTAACCTGTTTCGTTTCATAAACTTTCGCTCTATTTATATTTTCTGGTCACTGCATCAATCGCCAGTACATCTTTTAGCAGATTTTCAAGCTGGTCGACGTAAAGCATATTAGGACCGTCACACAAGGCTTCTTCCGGGTTGTCGTGAATTTCCATAAATAAGGCATCCACGCCGGCGGCAACGGCGGCGCGGGTTAGATAGGGTATATATTCCCGCTGGCCGCCGGAAGAGGTACCGGCACCGCCCGGTAATTGGACGCTGTGAGTGGCATCAAAAACAACCGGATAGCCAAAGGAGCGCAGTATCGGCAGCGACCGCATATCCACAACAAGATTGTTATAGCCTAAAGTCGCTCCCCGTTCTGTCAGCAGTATATTCTCATTACCGGCTTCCCGCAGTTTGTTGACGACATTTTTCATCTCCTGAGGAGCCAAAAACTGGCCTTTTTTTACATTCACGGCTTTTCCGGTACGGGCAGCTTCATGCAGTAAATCGGTCTGACGGCATAAAAATGCGGGAATCTGTAAAATATCCAGCACCGCAGCAGCAGGTTTGACCTGGGTAACACAATGAATATCACTGATTACCGGCACGCCAAGCTGCTGTCTGATGTTTTTCAGAATCGCCAATCCTTCCGTCAGGCCCGGCCCGCGGAAGGAAGAATAAGAGGAACGGTTGGCTTTGTCAAAAGATGCCTTAAAGATATACGGAACGCCCAGGCGAGCGGTGATTTCCTGAATCGCCCGGCCAATCTTTAAGGTGCGCTGCGGATCTTCGATAACGCAGGGACCGGCAATCAAAGCAATCGGCTGCTTGCCGCCGATGGTAACGGGACCAATGGTAACGCTGTGCATGAGAAATACCTCCTTGTTGTTGGGCGCATGGGGAAAAGATGGTGGAACTTAGTACTTGGTACTTGGCACTTGGTACTTGGGACTAAATCTGTCATTGCGAGCGGCAGCGAAGCAATCTCATGTCTGCGATCGTCTATCCGGCATTGAGATCGCCACGGCTAACGCCTCGCGATGACAACTATAATGGCTTTGGGCACACGGAAGTACTTGGTACTTGGTTCATAGTACATGGCATAAAGGTCTACACCTGCAGCAGCAAGATTGCTTTGCTATCGCTCGCAATGACAATCCGGAACTTAATTTCTAAGTTCCAAGTTCTAAGTTCCCATTGCCATGAGCCATGAGCTGTGCGCTCCTACCCCCTCTTCGCTACTATCTGATTGACTAACGCCAAATCCGCCGCTGTGTCCACTCCGATGGACTTGAAACCGGTTTTAAGAACCTTGATCCGGTAGCCATGTTCCAGGGCTCGGAGCTGTTCTAAGGATTCCGTCTGTTCCAGGGGCGTGGCATCCAGCCGGGCGAAGGTTAATAAGAAATCCCGGCGGTAAGCATAAATGCCGATATGCTTATAGACCGGAACATTGGGCTGATTTACCCGGGGATAAGGTATGAAGGAACGGGAAAAATATAAAGCGTAACCGTTCAGGTCAGTAACCACTTTTACCGCATCCGGCGAATTATATTCGCTTTCTTCCATCGGTGTCATCAATGTCGCCATATGCAATTGTTCATCCTCGTCAAAGACGGCGGCCAATTGGTCAATAATCGACGGTTCAATAAGGGGCTCGTCCCCCTGTACATTAATAATAACATCCGCCTGGGTATAGGCGGCCGCCACTTCCGCCAGGCGATCGGTGCCGGTAGGATGATTCGCAGCAGTCAGCATCACTTCGCCGCCAAATTTTTTCACTGCATCGTAAACCAGTTGATGATCGGTGGCCACGATCACTTTTGTCGGCCGCTTCGCTTGTTTAGCCCGTTCATAGACATGCTGAATCATCGGTTTGCCGGCAATATCCGCCAAAGGCTTCCCCGGCAGCCGGGTAGATGAATAGCGGGCCGGTATCACACAAAGTATATTCATGGTAAGACCTCCGTAGTATGTTTGGGACGGGGGGCGATTGGCTTTTGGCGGTGGGCTTTTGGCTGTTGGCTCATAGCTCATTGCTCATCGCCTGCTATCTCCCGTCACGTTCTCAATCAGGCTCATGAGGTCGTCATAGCCGTCAACAAAATTCAGTTTGATACTGAGAACATACATGGGCAGCTGGCGGTCGGAATGAATAAATTCCGCCGGTATTTTTACCGCGTCTTTATCCGTAATAATCAGGACGCAATCCTCATTTTGCACGGCTTTTTCCATGACTTGCTGCATTTCCGCCATGGTGTAATCGTGATGATCCGGAAAACGGTTGGAATCGACAGCTGCCGCACCAATATCGGCTATGGTTTGTTCAAAGGAAAAGGGGTTGCCGATAGCCGATACGGCCATCACTTTTTTACCGCGAATGGTATCCAGGGCAATGGGTGTAAACTGAATTCCTTTATACCATTCCTCAATTTCAAGAAAGCACTGGGGAGTATGGGTGCTCTCCACTACCGGCGCTTTAGCGTTATAGCGGGCCAAAAGGGTGCGAAGATTGCCCCGGCTGTCATCGCTGGACTGGTCAACCCGGGATAAAAGAAAGGCATCGGCTCTGGTTAAATTGGATAGGGGTTCCCGTAGCGTTCCCCGGGGGAGCAGAAAATTATTGCCAAATACATTCAGTGTATCAATAAGAACAATATCCAGATCCCGGGCCAGCTGCCAGTGCTGATAACCGTCATCTAAGATGACCACCTCGGCCTTCAGCTTTTCCACCGCGTACTGTCCGGTTATCCGCCGGTCCCGTCCGATGACTACCGACACTCCCCGCAGGCTTTTTGCCAGTAAATAAGCTTCATCACCGGCTTCGGTAACGCTCATGTAAATCTTGCGTCCATCGGAAACAAGACCGACTTCTCCCCGAAAAGATGCCCGGTATCCCCGGTTTAAAATGACGACTTTATAGCCCATGTCGCGAATCATCGCCGCCAGCCGCTGGGCGGTGGGAGTTTTGCCTGTGCCGCCGACGGTAATATTCCCCAAACTGATTACCCGGCAATTCAGCTTATGCTGCTTCAATATTCCATATTTATACAAGGCAAGTTTGATAATGACTCCCAGCCCATATAGCAATGAGAATACGCGCAATAATCCCAGCAGGATATCCACCAGGATTCCGGAGCGTTCCCCATGAACCAGTTGATATAAATAAACTTGCAATGCTTCCCGTTGCCGCATGCTTGTTCCGCCCTTATCTAATAGATTCTTCTTCCAGCAGGATTTTTAGATAATAAACACTTTTCCGGGCTGCCCCCCGATTTTCCTCTATAATTGCCAAAGTTTTTGATGACATAGCCTGCCGCTCGTCTTCGTTATTTAAAATCTGCAGCATTTTTTCTGCCAGTTCATCAGTATCGCATACGGTCAGACAGGCCCCTCTTCCGGAAAAAAGAGCATAGGTATCTTTGAAGTTAAACATATGAGGCCCGACAAAGATAGGCTTGCCATGGGCCGCCGGCTCCAGAATGTTGTGTCCGCCATGAGGCACCAGACTGCCGCCGACATAAATAATATCGCCGATACTGTAAATTTTCCCTAGTTCTCCAATTGTATCCAGCAAAACAAAATCATGCCCGGCAGCCGGCTTCCTTTGCAGTCGGGTCCGTCTGGCGCCATGAAAACCGTAATTTTCCGCCAACGCAATAATTTCATCGCTGCGCATGGTTTCCCGGGGAGCAATAATCATCCTGGCCTGAGAAAACTGTGTCCTGATCTGCTGAAATGCGGTAAACAGCATTTCTTCCTCCCCTTTGTGGGTGCTGCCGGCCACTACTACGGGACCGACAGCTTCCAGTCCCAGCTGCCGGCGCAAATCCTGCTTCTCAGTCTGGCTGACTGCGGTATAAGTTTGATCGTATTTGGTATTCCCGGTCACCACTACCCGGTGGGGATCTGCCCCCAAACGAATTACGTACTGAGCGTCAATCATCGACTGCATGCAGAATTTCACTACCGTATCCATCATATCGTTAAGCACACTGTGCAAATAGTGGTACCGTTTTACGCTTTTATCGCTGATCCGGCCGTTAACCATCATGACCGGGATCCGAAAATGTCTGGCAGCTTTAAGAAAATTGGGCCATAGTTCCGTTTCCACCGGTAAAAATACTTTAGGACGAATCCGGGAAACTACTCTGTGGCTGAGCCACGGCAAATCGACGGGGAAAAAAATCACGCTGTCGGCATCGGAAATAATTGACTTCGCCATAGCATACCCGCTGGCGGTGACGACCGAAACCAAAATCGGATCACGGGGAAATTGCCGGCGGATCTCTTTGGCAATCGGACTTGCCGCCACAATTTCACCGACTGAGGCGGCGTGCAGCCAAATGCACTGCCGGCCGGCAACCGGAGCAAGCACCCGCTCCGGTATAAAGCCGAAACTCTGCCGCAGCCGCTCCCCAAAACCGTTTTCTCTGACCAACCGGACGATGAATACCGGTATGGCCATTATCACGATGATCATTGCCAAAAGATTATAAAGAAAATGCATGCTGGTACCTCGCTTTATTCTGCTGCATATGAGGTTTAATGATTTCGAAATTGTACTTTATACAATTTATGATAGAGCCCGCCTAAGGCCAATAATTCGTCATGGGTGCCACGTTCGGAAATCCGGCCCTGCTGCATAACGAGAATCATATCGGCCCGCTGCACCGTCGAGAGACGGTGAGCAATGACAAAGGAAGTCCGGCCAATCATCAGTTTATCCAGGGCTTCCTGCACCAATTGCTCGCTCTCGGTATCCAAAGCGGAAGTTGCTTCATCCAGAATCAAAACCCGGGGATTTTTCAAAATAGCCCGGGCGATGGCAATTCGCTGCCGCTGGCCGCCGGACAGCTTCGAGCCCCGCTCGCCGATCTGGGTGTCGTACCCTTCCGGTAAATCTTCAATAAAGCTATGCGCATTGGCTGCCTTAGCCGCAGCGATAATATCTTCCCGCGATGCATCCAGTCTTCCATAAAGGATATTCTCATAAATCGAACCGTTAAACAGTATTGTCTCCTGCGGGACAATACCGATCTGTTCCCGCAGGGAATCCACGGTTACCTGCTTGATGTCAAAACCGTCAATGCTCACCTTACCGCCGGTCGGATCATAAAAGCGGGGAATCAGATTTACAATGGTTGTTTTACCGGCACCGCTGGGGCCCACAATGGCCACCATTTGACCCGGTTTTGCTTCCAGGTTCACTCGGCTGAGTACCGGTTCGCCGGATTTATATTCAAAATCAACGTCATGAAAAACAACATGTCCCTGAATCGACGGCAATTTTACCGCACCGGCAATATCCTGAATCTCCGGTTCGGTATCCAGCACGGAAAATACCCGTTCCGCCGCCGCCAGCGCCCGCTGAATGTTGCCGTATACCCGGCTGAGCCGTTTAATGGGGTTGGATATATTTACGGCATAAATCAAAAAGGCAATCAAAGAACCCGCCGTTAAATTGCCGTTGATAACTTCCCGTCCGCCATACCAAATGATTACCGTAACGCCGATGGCTGCCAAAAATTCAATCACCGGTGTCAGCGTGGCCATCAGTTGGGCTGTTTTCATCTGGGCTCGGAAATTAAAGTAATTTTCCTGGTTGAACCGTTCGATTTCGTAATCTTCCCGGACAAAGGATTTAATGACTCTCACAGCGGAAATGCTTTCCTGCAAAACGGAGGTAATATCTGCCGCTTTACTCTGCATGAGGCTGCTGGCTTTCCGCAGCTTTTTGCCGAAGATATTGATGGTATGAGCTACCAGGGGCAGAGTAATACAGGTCAGCAGGGACAGTTTCCAGTGAATGTAAACCATCGCCCCCATTGAGCCGAGCAGTGTCATGGCTTCGGTCACCATTTCGATCATGCTGTCCACCAAAGCGCCTTGAAGAGCTGCCACGTCGTTGGTAATATAGCTCATAATGGCTCCGGTCTGGCGTTTTTCATAATAGGACAGGGACAGTTTCTGAAGATGCCGGTAAATAGCCTCCCGGATATCAATGACCACCTTCTGGCCGACAAAAGACATTAAGTATGTCTGCCCGTAAAAAAAGATGCCTCGCAGCAAATACACCACAATAATGCCAATGGCAATGCTGTTCAGCATCAGCATATCCTTGGCGGTCAGGACCTCATCAATGACACTTTTCAAAATCCAGGGCACATACAGGTTGGCACTGGCCGCCAGCATAATACATACAATGGCAGCTGCCACCCGCGTTATATAGGGCCGGATATAATTGATCAATCGCAGATATACGGTCATGTTTGTCCTCCAGCGTACTTGGCCGCTGTGTCCAGAATGACTTTTGCCACCCGGTCAACGGCACCCGCTTCCCCTAGTTTTGCTTTAACTTCCGCCAAATCCCTCAGCACACGCTGCCGTGTTCCCTGCCGGCATAAAATCTCCAGGGTTTCTTGGGCAATATTGCCGGGATTGGCAGCACCCTGCAGCAATTCGGGCAATATTTTCCGTCCGGCAACAATATTCGGTAAACTGATATGAGGAATTTTAACTAAAAACCGGCCAAAAAAATATGTAAGAGCCGCGACTTTATAAATAATCACCGTAGGCAGATCTAACAGCGCAGCCTCTAATGTCACGGTGCCGGAAGCCGCGATTCCAATATCGGCTATGTTCATCAAATCATAATTATTGCTGCTGGTCAATACAATGGGAACCTGATATTCTTTTACAAAATTCTGCAGCATTTCCCGGGAAATTGTCGAAGCGATCGGTAAAAAGAATTGACAGTCCTGCCTTTGTTCCGCAATTTTTTCCGCTGCCGCCAGCATTACCGGCAGCAAGTTGACAAGCTCCTGCCGGCGGCTGCCGGGCATTAGCAATACAACCGGTTTCGCCGGATCAGCCTTAAAAAAACGGTAGGCCGCTGCTTTGGTCATTGACGGTCTGGCAATATCCACCAGGGGATTGCCGACAAAAACAACATCCGCTCCCGCCTGACGGTAGGCATCGGCTTCAAAGGGAAAAATAGCCGCTACTTTTTCCACCGTCGCTGCCACTTCCTTAGCCCGGCCCCTGCCCCAGGCCCATACCGACGGACTGATATAAGAAACCACCGGTATCCCTTTTTCTTTAGCGACTTTAGCCAGGCGCATATTAAATCCGGGATAGTCGATAACGACTAAAACATCCGGTTTTTCCCGGTCCATCAATGCTGCCAGCATATTCCGCAGACGAAACAGCCGGGGTAGATTTCTAACTACTTCCACCAGGCCGATCACACCTAAATCAGCAATATCATAAGCGATTTTCACTCCGGCCTGCCGCATCGCCTGACCGCCCATGCCGATCAGCTCAATATCCGGGCAGTTTTTTTTCAGGGCGGCGGCAACACTGGCACCGTGCAAATCCCCGGAGGCTTCGCCGACGGAAATCATTACTTTGTACATAACAGGCCTCCATTACCATCACTGCAAAAATACAACAATATTGAAACCGCAAAGACGCGAAGAACTAGCGGGAATACGCTGCTGCGCATCCAAACTTCGCGTCTCTAGGGTTATTATTTACATAGCCATAATTGCTATTCCGTTGTCATTTGCCAATTTTAGCACTGTTTCCCGCTCCACCAGCAGTGTTTTGCCGGCTTCAATTACCAGCGCCTTCGCTCCGGCCTCAATCATCGCCCGCAGGGTATCGGGGCCGACGCTGGGTACGTCAAACCGCATGTCCTGGTTGGGTTTGGCCGCCTTGGCCACTGTAACTCCTCCCCGGCCTAATTGGCCGCCCCGGCGAATACAGCTGTCCGTACCTTCAATGGCTTCTACTGCCATAACCGCCCTGTCTTTGACAACGACAGTCTGGCCGATATCCAGTCCGCCGATTTGCCGGGCCATGGAAAAACCGAAATCCATGTCCGCCTGCTCCGCGGCGGAAGGCCGACGACTGGTCAACAAGCCGGGAGACGGCATCAATGTCCGAATCAATTTTGTCTGGTCCAGGATACCGATTCCCGCCGCTGCCAGTTCCCGGACAAAAGCCAGCATAAGGGTATCGTCACTGTTATCCGGTAACCCGGTCAAAAGTTTTTGCATGCGGCTATCCCGTTGAACGGTACCGGCAAACAGCAATTCTTTCGTGACCTTGCCCAGCATGGTAACCTGCTCCGCTTTTTCACTTTTTAAAGTCGTAATAATGCGATCTAATTCTCCTACGCTAATGCTGTACATTTTCTGCGCCGCCGCCGCCAGTTCCCTGTCCACGTCCGGCACAAGCCCAATGGCAATCACGGCAAAGCCCATGCCATGAGCGGCACGGGCAAATTCAACCGGCAGCCGGCCAAGCCCGGCTAATAAACCAATTGTTTTCATTTGTTCTCTCCCTTATTCAGAAACTTCCCGCCGGCCGCGGCAAATTCCCCGCTCCGCATTCCGCAGGAAGCGAAGAAAATGTTCTATTTCATTACAAGCTTCCAGTTCCTGTTCCATTACGGCAATGGCCTGATCCAGGCTCAAGCCGGAACGATAAAGAATTTTATAGGCTTTTTTCAGCGTACGGCGAGCGTCCAGACTGACTCCGGCCCGTGACAAGCCTACATTATTGAGACCGGATACTTTTGCCGGATGACCGTCGACGATAACATACGGCGGCACATCTTGTACTACTTTCGAAGCACCGCCGACCATGGCGTTTTTACCGATTTTTACGAATTGATGCACACCGGATAAACCGCCAATGACAACCCGGTCTTCCACAACAACGTGCCCGGCTAATGTCGCGGCATTAGACATAACTACATAATTGCCGACAACACAATTATGAGCCACATGGGTATAGGCCATCAGCAAACAGTTGGAGCCGATGCGAGTTTCCTCCCCTTCACCGGTAGCCCGGTGAACAGTAGCGAATTCCCTGATTCTGGTATTATCTCCGATAAATACATAACTTTTCTCGCCGGTAAATTTCAAATCCTGAGGTTCGGCGCCAAGGGAAGCACTGGGAAAGATAATACAATTTTTGCCGATACTGGTCCAGCCATCTATAACAACATGAGCGCCGATTTTGGTACCATCGTCGATTAATACGTTTTCGCCAATTACCGCATAAGGTCCGATTTCCACATCCTTACCAATGCGGGCACCGGGATGAATAACTGCCGTTTCATGTACTTGATGCAGAGGTATTACTACCTTTTCCGGTTTTATCAACAAAATCAACTCCTTCTTAACTGAGTATGCTGCGTTTGCCCACTGGTTAGCATCGGAAACGCCCTACCTCTAAAAATAAAATCCGACTATCCAGTCGTATAGTGGTAAGTTATATTCATCCCAATTTAGCGGTATTTGCGCATATTTACGTACTAACGCAATCTAGCACACAAAGAGCAGTATTTTTTTCGTATTTTCATCCTTATCAGGTTAAGGCAAACAAAAATTCACCTTCCGCCACCAGTTGCTCGTCAACATAAGCCTGAGCCCACAATTTTCCCATGCTGCCACGGACTTTAAGCAGTTCCGCCACTAGGCGCAGCTGATCACCGGGCACTACCGGCTTGCGGAATTTCACCCGGTCAATACCGGCAAAAACAGCCACTTTGCCTCTGTTTTCCTCCGGCTGGAGCATGGCAACTCCGCCGACCTGGGCCATGGCTTCCAGTATAAGAACGCCAGGCATAATCGGTTTCCCAGGAAAATGGCCCTGAAAAAATTGCTCGTTGATCGTCACATTTTTAATACCAACAGCCCGTTTCATCGGTTCAAGTTCCACGATGCGGTCAACCAGCAGCATTGGATACCGATGGGGAATAATCTTTTGAATTTCTGTCGAAGACAACATAATTTATTCAACTCCCTCAGCAATTGTGCACAACTTGAATGCTATTTTTTTTGCAAGCATTGTATTTAAGGAATGGCCGGATTTTACAGCAATCACATGGCCGTATACGCGGCCAACCAAAGCCAAATCCCCGACAATATCCAGGATTTTATGCCGTACTAATTCATCGGAGAAACGAAGGGGCGTAAGCACCTGGGTATCGTCATAAACAATGGCATTGCCCAGACTGCCCCCCAGAGCCAGTCCCTGGGCCTGCAGCGCTTCAATTTCATGCATAAAGCCGATGGTCCGGGCCGGCGCAATCTCCCGGCGAAAATTTCCCGGCGTTATTTCGTAATCGCCAAACTGTACACCCAGCAGGGGGTGCGCATTAATCGAAGTAAAGGTAATCCGAAAACCTTCATAAGGCAAAATCGCAATAAACTTATCCTGCTGCCGTACCGCCTGCGCCGCAGTGATCCGGACTACTGCCCGCGGCTTGTCCTGCTCAATGATTCCTGCAGACTGAATCAACTGCAAAAAGGGCAGCGCGCTGCCGTCACCGACGGGAGGTTCAATGGAATTGATCTCCACTATACAGTTATCCACCTGTACGGCGCTGAAAGCAGCCAGCAGATGCTCTACAGTGAATACCTTTGCCTCCCCCTTCTCCAGGGTAGTTGCCCGCATAGCGTTTGTAACATTAGCAGCTTTCGCCTCCACCCGGGGAGCTCCCGGCAAATCAACGCGGGCAAATACAATACCGGTTTCTGTCGGTGCCGGATTTAAAGTAATAGTAACATCCCGGCCGGAATGAAGTCCGATGCCGGTATAGGTAACTGCTTTCGCCAAAGTAGTCTGGCGCTCAATAGTATCCATGGAAATCCTCCTAGATGATAACCTTTGTATATTCTACAGAATATCCGCCATTCCTGCAAGAGCTAGCGGGAGATTTTTTTTGCGACTGGCGGTTGGTTTTTGGCTGTTGGCGATTGGCTGCTGGCACTTGGCTGTTGGGACTTGGCTCTTGGGACTTGGCTGTTGGCTGTAGCACTACATTCTGTCATTGCGAGCGGCAGCGAAGCAATCTCATGGTTGCGATCGCCTATCCGGCGTCGAGATCGCCACGGCTAACGCCTCGCGATGACAGCTAGAATGGCTGTTGGCTCATAGCCAATCGCCTTCGCTCATGCACTTCGTTTGCCGGCGAGGGAGAGGGCACTGGTATTCATTTGATACTCAATCAGTTCCTTGTATTGTTTGCCGACAAAGGACCGGGGATTAACAAACACTTGAAACGGCTGGCCTTCTTCTACAATACTGCCTTTGTCCATCAGCATGATCCGGTCGGCAACGTGAAGGGCAAAAGCGATTTCGTGGGTCACAACCAGCATGGCGCTGGCACGATACTTGGCCAGCTCTTCCATAACGACCAGCACTTCCCGTACTAAAATCGGATCGAGCGAAGCTGTCGGTTCATCCCATAGCATCAGTTCCGGCTCAAAAGCCAAAGCCCGGGCGATGCCTATCCGCTGCTGCTGACCGCCGGACATTTCGCCCGGTTTATGGTCATGGCGGTTTTCCAAGCCCACCTTGCGAAGAGCTGCCGCTCCTTTTTCACGGGCCAATTCCCTGGGCATACCGCTCATTACCAGGCCCAGCATCACGTTTTCCAACGCCGTTAACCGGCCGATGAGATTAAACTGTTGAAAAACAAAGCCGATACGTTTTCGCATATCCCGCAGTTCGTCCGGATTCAAAGCTGTAATCTCCGTATCGCCAATCAGGATAGAACCTTGATCCGGCTCCACCAAACGGTTAATCGTCCTGATGGTAGTGGATTTGCCGCAGCCTGACGGCCCCATAAGAGCTACCGTTTCGCCCCGTCCGACAGTCAGATTGACGCCGTTAACCGCTACCAGACTGCCGAATTGCTTATATAAGTTTTGAATCGTAAGCATGGTAAATCACCTCCTTTGGTTTTTGGCGGTTGGCGATTGGCTGTTGGCACTTGGCACTTGGCTGTTGGCCCATAGCCCATCGCTCATCGCTCATCGCTACTTAAACTTCACTTTACGGCTATTCAGCTTCTGAAGCAGACCGGGTCTGGCAGCGGGGATGACAATTTCACGCATGATTTCGTCAAAAGACAATCCCAGGGATTCTCCGGCCATCACTTCTTCGGCCGACAACGGACTGATCTTTTCCGCATAGCCGGCTACAATCAATCCCAGCAGTCCGCCGACAACCGGCACACCAATCCAAGGCAGATAAGGAATACCGCCGCGGGCGATAATAAACATCGCTGTCAGCAGCACCGCCCCCATCATCATACCGTATTGGCGTTCCGGTGCGGTAAAGAACGCCGCAATCCGTCCTATGACTCCGCGCCAGCCCCTGGCCCCGGCCTTCCTGTTGACCAAGCGCTTGCGACGAATAATGGTCATGATTGCAGTATGATCCAGCGCCAGAAATAATATAGTGGCGATGATGGCCGTCATCCCGGCTAAAATAGCCCGGACTTCATTAAGCACCTGATACAGTTCACCGCGGGGATTGGGTTCAATCACCCCCAGAGCAGTGGAATACAGGGATACCTGATTATGACCCACTTGATTATAAACAATTGGCGCCACCGCATCGGTACTGATATTACTAGTGGTCAGAATCTGAATCCTCTGACCGGGAATAACCTGACCGGCAATGAATTGGTCCATCAAATTAATGGAGTTGCTGATATCTTCGTCCTTCAGGTTCGGCGCCGCAGCCGCCATATACTGGAGCTGGGTGGTAATCAGCGGTACATTCAGCTGCTGCAGTTGATTCAGCCGGTTATTGGCATCGTTCAGATTATTCCGTGCACCGTTGACATCAAAAGCGCGAAGGGCAGCTATGGTGGAATGGCCATTGACAGTAATGGCGTCAATAGCCGTTTGGGCGCGGCGGGCATTTGCCGACACATTATCCAAGTCGCTTAAATCGGACTTGAGACTTTCAAGACTATGCCGGGTGGCTGTCAGACCGCTAATTGAGTCTGCCACATCGCCATTCACTAATTTGACGACCTGCAAAGTATTAATCAACCCGCCGACAGCCCGGGAAGAATTATCAATTTGAACCTGCATGGAACTGGTATCGATATTGGCCAGACCACTGGTGGCCGCCTGAATGGTGTTTCCGGCAGTCTGCACATCGCTCAGCGTCTGATCCAGGGCATTTACGCCTCTGCCGTAGTTATCCAAAGCCCCAAGGGCAATATTGCTCATATTTTGCGTATCTTGCGCGAAGCCTGGAATCTGACTTACCAGTTTGGATGTCTCCGTCAGTGCGCCGCCCAATTGCTGACGCGGATTACTGTACGTTGCAGTACCTGCCGGTTCACCTATCACATTATTGATCAGCTTATAACCCGGATTGCTGCCAAGGCCGGCAGCCTCGCCCTGAGTAATAATTCCCTCCGCAGTTCCGTCGGCACGCACTCCGGTTATCTGTACCAGAACATTCCCCTTATCCGGTGCAGCACCAGGCGGTACCATTGCCGCAGCTGTTCCCTGGAAGGCAACCTTGTCTCCTTTGGTGAGTTTGACATTAGCGGACGGTACAATCACTACCTGCGTCGCATAAGCAGTCAAAAAGCGCTTCAACTCCATCATCGTACTGACCAGGGAAGTCATGTCATCATTCTTCCCATCAACGGATACGTTTTTGGCGTATTCCAGCTTCAGTTTATCCTGCATGTCGCTGGCAATAGCCTCACCCATACGAATCGGATTGGACGGCTCGCTGCCTACGGGGAAGCTGATTTCAATCACCTGATACTGCTTAAGAACTTCTTTAATTTGGTAATCCACCGGAGACGCTTTATCCAAAGATGACAAAACAACACCAATCGACGCACCGTCATGAAAAACAAAGCGCACCCCGTCAATTTGAGAAATACGGTCCATCAGCATGTTTTTAGCTCCTTCCGGCACACCCCGGATGGTCAAGCGCGGTTCGGTGAGCACACCGACTCCGGCCCCGCCGGGAATACTGCCGAAAGTCTTGCTTAAATCCTCATATGTCTGCTTGGTCTTATATTGTTCCGGCAAAGCCACAAAAAAAGATGTCTTGCCGGTAATCGTCGGTCCCTCTTTCATTTTTGCCCCGGGAAATGCATCATCAATTACCTTTTGAATCTGCAGAGCTGTATCCTCTTTTACTTCTTCCCGTGCCTGAATAATGATATCATATTCACCATAGTCGCCGACCAGACTGGCCAGGGCTTTGGAAAAATAAGCGTTAGCGGCCAAGGATACCGTGGTGGCCAACAGTGAACCAATCACGATACTTACCACGACCAGAGTCAGTATGTCCCGGTTAAAAGTATCCTGCAAAATACTGCGAGTCCATAATTTTTTGATCCTGTTTACGAAGTTCCGCATGGTTCATTCACCTCTTTCCATCAGGGATATATTATATCACGTATATCATTTATGTGTCTATAAGTATATACTATTATAGATATTTGTATATACTGGTAAGTAAACGACCGGGCGGTTGGGTCATAGCACTTGGCACTTGGTACTTGGTACTTGGCACGTGGCGGTTGGTACTAAATTTTGTCATTGCGAGCCGCAGCGAAGCAATCTCACGGCTGCGGTTGCCTATCCGGCGTTGAAATCGCCACGGCTAACGCCTCGCGATGACAGTTCATACGCCCATCGCCATATACAAAAAAAAATTGCTTTGCTGCGTTCATAATAACATCACTGCGATGTATTATACGAAACGTAGCAAGCAATTGATTGCTGTTTAGTGGTTTCGAGTCTCCGGCGGCCGATGTTTCCAGCGGTTATGGAGCCAAAACCACTCCTGAGGATGCTTGCGAATATGCTGCTCAACAATTTTTGTCAGCAGCTGCATGGTAACGCGGATATCCTCGTCCCGGTCGGTGGTTTTATTGACCCAGACCGGTGGATGAATGACGGCACTGTGACTGCCATCGCTATTTTCGGTAATAAACGCCGGCACAATCGGTGCTCCCTTCAGCCGGGCCAAAGCCGCCGCGCCCTGAGGAGTGGAAGCCGGGCGGCCAAGAAAATCGACAAACACTCCGTCTCCGCCGGCATCCTGATCAATCAGCAGGCCGACTATTTTGCCGTCTCCCAGCAGCCGAATCATTTCCCGCACACCGGTTTTGTAAGTAACATACATACCGGCACGAGTACGATACTCATTAATAAACCGATCCATAGCCGCATTGGTCTGCTTCTGGACGACAGCGACCAGCGGATAATCATGCATTGCCAATGCGGCCCCGAGAAGTTCCCAATTCCCGCTATGGGCGGTAGCCAGTACTGCTCCATGTCCATGGGATAATGCTTCGGTTAAATATTCGCCGCCAATCATCCGAACATGATGTCCGATATTAGCAGCATTCAGTCGTGGAATACGCAGCACCTCTAAAAACATTTTGCCAAAACGAGTGGTACTCTGCTTCGCAATTGCGGCTGCCGTTTTTTCGTTTACTGCCAAACTGCTGATGATATTATGAATGGCCATGAGTTTCCGCTTCTGCGGCACAATCGGCCAGCACAAAGCTCCCAGGGCATTGCCAAAACAGCGGCACACCGATGCCGGCAAAATGCAGACCACTGCGCTGAAAACTTTCACTATCGTATAAAGCATGGGTTCCTCCTAGATAGGCACTTGGCGATTGGCTGTTGGCTCATAGCTCATAGCTCATAGCCCATAGCCCATAGCCCATCGCCATATCGCAGATTAGTTCGTAAAACTGACGCCAAAACAGGTCTGATGCTGACGATAGCCGGCATCCAGTTTTACCCCGGGGACGATGGACAGCCGGGCGCCGTAATTCATTCCGTGTCCATCATATTCCGCCATGAATGTAGTCGCCGGGAAGGTGTTGCTGCCGGTAATCATGCCGATAGGGTTGACGGTCTTCTCAATACCGGCAAAAACACCGTCATAGCGGCCGTTTCCCATGCCAACGTGCAGGCGAAAGCCAAAAGGCAGGCTTTTACTGGCTACCGCATATAAAGTGCGTTTATCCGTATTGGCTATATCCTCCGCTCCCACAGCCAGACCGGGAGTCAGAATGGTTTCCGGCACTATTCCCCATTTGGCATTTACGCAATTTTTATCTTCCCGGTCATTATAACGGAATCCGGCGACGCCGACTTCCATATGTCCGCCGATATTGGCGTCGAACACACCCACTCTGCCGTCTTTCAGGTGATAATATCCCAAAGAAATTTGCCCTTCCTGCAAAACAGCGGCAGTCGGATTATTGATCATCCCGGTGGAACCGTTTACCGACGGAGCCGCACCGGCCGGCGCGGCAATCAGCAATATGGCGCACAAAGTGCCCAGCATATATTTTTTCACGAATTGTTTCTCCCTTCGAATTAGCCGCTTATGGTTCAACGATATTCAATAATTCAGCAAAAACAGACATAATCCTGCTGAGAAGCGACAGGTAATATTTGATAATTCAAAGGGAAAGAGACAGCCTTTGCAGCCGCCTCTCTTTAGTCATTGTTCTATCCTGGCTAAGCGTTTCTCCAAATCCCGCACTTTTTTGATCAAGTCCGGCACCTTGTACAGCGAAGCCTCGGCCCGCAGCCATTCTTTATGCGGTCGGGCGGGAAAGCCGGCATAAAAAGACCCGGCAGGAATATCGCCGATCGGTGCCGATCGGGCGGCAAAAATACAGTTATCGCCGACTGTCAGATGTCCGGCACTACCGCATTGGCCGGCAAAAGTCACGTGATTGCCGATTTTTGCACTGCCGGCAATTCCTGTCTGGGCTACCAAAAAGCAATCTTCCCCAATCACCACATTATGGGCCAAATGAACCAGATTATCAATTTTTGTTCCCCGCCTGACCAGCGTACTGCTGGTAGTAGCCCGGTCGATAGTCACATTTGCCCCAATCTCCACATCGTCTTCAATCACTACATTGCCTACCTGGGGAACTTTATGGTGAACGCCCTCCTGGGTAACAAAGCCAAATCCGTCACTGCCAATGACCGCACCGCTATGAATCAGTACACGGTCGCCAATTCGACAGTTTTCCCTTACAGTTACATTGGGATAAATATAAACATCCCGGCCGATATGAACATTTTCACCAATATAGGTGTGGGGATAAAGAATTGTATTGTCGCCGATCGCTGCTTTATCCGCAATCACTACATAAGGCATTATTGCAATATCTTTGCCAAGTTTCACATTCTGACCGATAATAGCGGTGGGGTGAACGCCCCGCACAATGGCAGGCGGCGGATTAAATATCTCCAGCAGCCTGGTAAAGGCCACCCGGGGATTAGCTACCCGAATGGCCGGTTTGACAAATTCCGTGACGGTATCCGGCAGAATCACCGCGGCCGCCCCGGATAAGCCCGCCTGTTCAATATAAGGCACGACGGCAAAGGTAATCTCTTCGGCCCCGGCATCTTCCATACCGGACACCCCTGCAATCACAATCTCTCTATCGCCTAAAACCGTACCGTTTACCAGGTCGGCGATTTCACCAAGCTTCATTTTCACCGGAAGTCCTCCCTGGTTTTATTGCATTTTTTGAATTACATCATCCGTTATATCGGTTCCGCCCTGAGCTACGCCATTCTTATACAAAACAACTCCCAGTTTCTTATCTTTGGATACCTGCTCCAAAGCCTGTTTAATACTGGCATCAATCTGACTTTCCAGTTCCTGTTTGTTCTTCATGAATTCAGTATAGGCAGCTTCCTGCTTTTTTTGGAAATCCTCAGCGGATAAATTGGCCTTGTCCTTTTCCAGCTGATCGCTTAATTCCTTGCCCTTTTGGTTAAGCTGATCCTGAAATTGTTTCACTTGCGGACTGTCGGACATGACTTTGTTCACATCCAGTACGCCAATATTCTGCGAGCTTGTACTGCAGCCGCTAAGCAGCAGGGATGCAGCAAAAACTATCAGCAGCAGTACAACTAATTTTTTGGTTTGTTTCATTATGAATCCTCCAATCATCCATTCTTCCATCTGCCTGGTGATATCTTTACTATACCCAGCGCAGATATTTTTAGTCCGGCTATTTTGTTACTGCAGCCGGGATGAAAAAGTACTAAATTCGTTAATCACACTCATGGTAATATCCTCGGCGCTAAGATTAACCCGGACATTAGCCAGTACGGTTTCCATTCCCCGCCCGGCGGCGACTTGAGCGGCTTTATCACGGATATCCTCAATGATAGCCTGCTGCAAAGAATCAATTTCCTGCCGCTTTAGCGCCAGCATTTTTTCATCCTCCCCGGTATCCGGCAAACGCGGGGAAGCAGTCGTATCCGGAGGCGGATTCTCCGGCAGCAGTGTCTGATTCCGGGAAGATATCTCCGCCGCCTTTGCCGCCGCCTTTTGATCGATTTCCTCCTGCAGCTGCCGGGAGAAAGCTGCCAGCTGCTCCTCGGCCTCACTCTTCGCCGCCAGCGTAACAGAATCAAGACGAGCCGTCAGTGATTGTTCCCGGGCAGCGGCTTTTACGGAACGCTCCTGCTGTAATTGTTCCAGTTGCTCCGCCAACGCGGCCATTTCTCCTTTTTCCAACTGAAGGGTTTTCAATTTCAGCTGAAGGCTGAAAATCGGCGTTTGATATTGTTGATCCAATTCTTCGTTGTAAGCCTGCCGTTCCGCCGCTAGTTCCTGCCGGGTCCGGGCGGTTTTGCTGTCGACAGCATCCTTCAATTCCGCCTGTTTCGCTGCCATACGGGCATTATACTCTTGCTCAAAAGCAGCCCCGCTATTTTCCCGGGGCTCTTCCGGCAGAGGAATAAGCGGCTGTTCCCCTGCCCCCGCATTGTTGCTTGAGTTCATGGCGGCACTGGACTGCCGGGATTCCAGTTTTGCGGCCAGAAGATTGTATTGCTGCTGCAGCGCCGCCAGCTGCGGATATTTAGGATGGGCTTTGATTGCCTTATTCATGTCGATTACGCCGATTTGAGGCGCTGCGGGCGACTTGGTGTCCTGCGCCGGTTTAAAAAAACAACCGGTGATCAGAAAGGCGGCGGTCACTGTCAGCAGAGAAAAAGAAAGAATCCTGGGATTACGAAACACCAAATCACCCACTTTCCAAATTAAATGGCAAAAAATTAACCGCGGAGACCATGGAGAGCCCGGCGGAGAGTATTCTATTTTCTCTGTGTGGTAAACATACCACACTGCCGCAATTTTTTAATAAGAGCCGAGCTGGTCACCCGCTCGGCCATTCCCTGGTTATGAAATTTTATTTCCGGCGGTGAGTCGAGACTCCCGCCTCTATAAGCCGCGTTGATTCAGGCGGGGGTGACTCCCCGCCTGAATTGCCGATGTTGCAGCTTTGCTGAAACGAATTTACTTACCGCCTAATTTTTTCATTACATCGTCGGTTATATCCTGACCGCCATACACTACGTTGCTTTTATCCAGAACAACGGCGATGCCTTTTGCATCGGCAACGGATTTAATGGCCGCATCCACTTTATCAAAGATCGGTCCGATCAGTTCCTGCTGCTTCAGGTTTAACCGCTGCTGTACCTGCATGTAGTAGTCTTGTTTTTCTTTGTCATTCATATTGGCCGTTTTCGTATCGAAATCCTGCTTTGCTGCTTCCACTTCGGTTTGCATGGCGTCCTGCGCCTTAGCCATATCCGGATGCTGAGAAACCAGCAATTGATGGTTTACCACTCCAATGTTGGAGGAACTGCTGGCATTTGCCACATTGGTTTTACCGGTTTGCGACAACGCCAGTCCGGCAACTCCCAAGACAAAGAATGCAACGATGGCTAATGATATGATTTTAACTTGTTTTTTTTGCAAATTTAACACGAATAAACTCCTTCTCTCTCGCCTGACGGCACTCTATTTTCTATTACCATTATGATTATAGCAGGGTATATGTCCAGTTTCAAGAATTATCATTAGTCCTGGTATTTTATTGCAATCTTTCTACAATTCAGCTACCAGACGCAGCCACTTATCCTTATTGGTAAACACATATTCGACACTTAAAAAATCATGGAATCTATACCGCAGTCCCACTTCGTCCAAATCCGTAACCGGCGTGCGCTCCAGCCGCAAAGACCAGTTGTCAGGAAGACTCTGATTAATAAAAACAATGTTCCGATCATCGGTGAGATTATATTTAAAGCCGATGAAAGTGGAAGCGCCGACCCTGTGGGACCAGCCAGGCATAATTTTCCAGGTAACGCTGCTGGGGAAAAAATCCGTCTCCACAAACAATTCGTTCCGCGCATCAGTAAACTTTCCCCCATGGAGTCTGACGGAAGTATTATCCGTCGCCCGTCCCATATCCAGATACCCTTCCAGTGTCACTTTATACCTGGTCGTCTCAGCATCCAGCATAACCTCCGTATCCGCCGCCGGCTGAAGGACAGGCGTTAAGGTAATTCCGTAGCGGCGGGTGATTGAACTCGCCGCCGCGGCAGCTGTCAGCCGGGTGGTAAAAATATCCCGGTGCCGTTCCACAAAAGAAACCGGCAATCCCCGCAGCATCACGGCAAATTCGTCAAGGGACGGCCTGGCCTGAGCCAGCAGCACGTTGGGAATCGTGTGAGACCGCAGTGACACATGAACATCCTGGATCATTGCACCCTGAGGCACTAAAGATATTCTTACCACCGTTTTGGGGCCGGAAGCCACATCAATATTGGCCCGGAATTCCGGCAGCCGATCCGCCACCAAATCCCGAATGACAGTCTTACTCACTCCGCCAGCCCAGTCGACGGCATCGATCGGCAGACCAATGAGGACATCCGTCACTTTTCCCTGGATATCGCCTAAATCCTGCCTGACCAGTTCAGCCACTGCCGGCTGCATGCCCGTCGAATCGATTTCCAGCTCTACTGCCTTGACTATTTCGCCCCAGGGAGCCAGGGTAACGTCAATGTGGGTTTCAACTCCCGGGGTGATTTCTACCTGATCAACGGAGTATCCCACCAGGATGCGGTCGAATACTTCTTTGATAATGCCTTCATAAGAACTTCTTCCGTCTGCGATATCAGCGACTTTGCGCCCGATTAAGACCTGCTGGCCTACTGTACTCACGCTATTGGCCATTCGCTTGGCGATAAGAGGCGGCAGCGGAGAATCGCTGCCGGCAGTAATGCTGACAGAAACTGTTTCCACCGCCGCCGCGGCCAATGCTGTCCCCGGCAGGGAAAAAACCAAAAACAATGTCAGTATACAGAGAAAAACCGGAAAACGTTTCTTCATGCCACACACCTCCTATTATGTACAGAAGGAGTCAGGCCGAAACCTGACTCCACTGTGCAGTTAGAATTGTCCGCCAAAACTGAAATGGGTTCTGCCGCCTTCGGAACCTTTCCCATAGTCCAGCTTAATCGGCCCAATAGGAGTGGAAATCCTTACACCGAAACCAACCCCTACTTTTAAGTCGCTGATTTGGTAGCTGTCTTCATTCCACGTCTTGCCGGCATCGGTAAAGAATACGCCCTGGACTTTTTTTGCCAGCGGGAACCGGTATTCGACTGTTGCCGCCATCATTTTATCGCCCTTAAATTCGTCATCCTCATACCCGCGCAGGCTATCGGCACCGCCGAGGGAAAATTCACCGTCTTCCGGCAAGTTTCCGGTTGCATAACCTGTCATCAGGCGAACCGCCACAACCTGTGCATGTCCTACTTTGAAATAGTTGCGGTTTTCAGCGGTATATTTGTTAAAATCAAAATCGCCGCCAAAGGTACGTCCGGCAAACTCAGCCGACAGTGAAGTCCGTTTCCCTTCCGTCGGGTTAAACACATTGTCCCGGGAATCATACACCCGCATAAGCGTAACGCTGCGGGTTACACCAAAATTATCTTTTAAATAATTGGGATACTTAGACAAAAAGTCTGTCGTTTTTGTATCTGTCGACGCACCGCTGTAATCCACGCCGGAAACGGGTTCCACATAGACATCATCCCGGTGCTTCAGAGTAATATAGTTGGTAGTGTATTCGTCTTGCGGACGCCCAAAGGTAACATCCCAGCCTTTCCGCTTTTTATAGTAGTCGGATCGTTCCGTCTCACCATCGTAATCGGTATATTCATTAGTCATGTTATAAAAGTTAAAGCCCAGGGAAGTCTGCTTGGCATCAAGCCAGGGATGAGTATAACTAAATTCATAATTCTTCCCATTGCTTACACTTTCGGCATTGCCGCCGAATTCCCAATGAATTTTGACCTGATCGCCGGTACCGTGGAAGTTCGTGTCGCCTAATTCAATAATTCCCACCATGCCGTCACTTTTGCTGTAGCCGCCGCCAATGGAGAAGGTGCCGGTTTTTTGTTCCACCACATCGGCTTCCAGCACAACAGCGTTTGGCTCTTTTCCCGGATTCAGCTTCATGTTCACATCTTCAAAGTACCCCAGGTTGTACACTTTCTGCATGCTGCGGCGGGCATCCTTGGCATTAAAGGGCTCACCCGGCTTCAGCTTCATTTCGCGGGTAATGACATAGTTCTTTGTTTTGTCATTGCCCTTCACCTGGATTCCTTCCAGCGTACCCTCATTAATCGTAATATTCAGGACGCCGCCGCTTGCCATGGAAACATCACTGACTTTCGCCAGGATATATCCCTGATCATGATAATACTGTTCAATCGCACGAGCATTGTCGTTCAGTGTCCTAGAATTTAAAACACTGCCTTTAGCAACTGTCAGCATGCTCTTCAGCTTATCGGTAGTTACCTTGGTATTGCCTTTAATCACAATATCGGTAAGCACCGGATTTTCCATGACAGTATAAACCACCTGGACGCCTTCAGGGACTTCGGTAAAATTAGCTACCACGTCGAAAAAATAACCCAATTCATAAATAGACTGCATATCCTGCTTGACTTTGTCGGCCGCCAGTACATCTCCCGGTTTTACCTTTACCACACTCAGAATCGTGCTTTCCGCCACTGTGGAATTGCCGGTAACCGTTACCTTGGTAACCACTTTGCCGGTAAGATCCTGAGCATACACAGGAGCGAAAACGGTAAGAATCAGGCTGAGACTGAAAATGGTTGCAAAGAATAGTTGTCCGTAGCGTCTTTTTGTACTCATGCATTACCTCCTTATCAAATTACTGGCCGCGTAAAGATTTTCCGGCGGCCCGCACCAATTGCTGCATTTCTTCCGGCGATAAAGTTACCTGTTTTTCCGCCGGGCGGGTCACCTGGGGTTCACTTCTGCGGTTGTCTGAAACTCTGCTATCGCCTGCCTGCTCCGGGGCGGAAGAAACCGCCGCAGCTTTCGGAACCACGGAAGCAGAACCGGCTGCGGCTGAAGCAGCCGGTTTGGGCTGTATAACAGCATGTTCCGCCCCGGGTTCGACTTCCGACGCCGGCCGGCTATTCTCCTGTACGGCTATCGGTACCGGCAGAACAGATTGCTGCTGGTGCCAAAAATAGCTTGCACCGCCAATACCGGCGCTGATTACGGTCAGCGCCAGTCCGAACGCCAGTCCCTGACGCAGCAGGGGATACTTATAGCGCCATTGGCGGGAACGGCTGGCTTCCTTGACATGCTGCAATTCCGCCTGAGCCAGCATTAAATCAAGTTCGGCCCGAATATCGCGATCCTTGTCAAAGGATTCTTCTGCCCGGTTCAGCCATTGTCTGGCTGAATGCAGACGCTGAAACATATGGTGTTTAAACTCCGCCATATTCACCACCCCCCATTATATCCACAATATATAGTCCTGGGAAGAGTCCAGATTCTGGTCATCCTGTATTCAGACAAATACAGCTATATCCACTCATTTTACAAAAAAGCAAAGGAAATACTAGTGATTTAGACTGTTTTTCTCCCGATATTGCCTAGTTACCAATGCTGCATAAATTTTGACAGCATACCCCTGATACGTCGAATCCCCTGCTTTTGCAATCGATACACATGAGAAATGCTCATATCCAGCTTTTCCGCCAGCTGCTTCGGTTCCCTGTCTTCCAGGTATACCCCGCTTAAGACCATCTGTTCCTTGATCGGCAGCCGCTCCAAAGCCTTTTTAACTTGTTCAACCAGAATATTTTGCTCAGCCTGGCGGGAAACATCAGGCGCCGGATCAACCAGCAGTTCCCCTAAGGTGGCGCTGTCTCCGTCCAAAGGGCTGTCCATATAAGCCAAAGAACGTTTTCCTTCCCGTTCCATATAATTCAGCATGCGGCCGCGAATCCGATGAAAAGCGAACAGACTAAAAGCGACCCCGCGGCCGGGATCGTACCTCTCCACCGCTTCAATCAGTCCGACCGTACCCTCCTGGATAATATCCATCAGGGTAGCGTGATCTACCTTCCAGTTCATGGCAGCCTTAAAAACCAGGGGCTGATAATTTTCAATCAGCTGCCGGCGGCATTCAATATTATCCTCTGTTTTGTAGCCCTGCCACAATCCGGCTTCTTCTTCCGGCGTAAACAGCTGAATCTTTTTCAGTTCAGCAAGATACTGTCTGAGCATCATCGTAATCACTCTTTTCTAAATGGGGCTATTGGCTGTTGGCTGTAAGCTATTGGCGATTGGCTCATAGCCCATAGCCTAATAGCACTTGGCAGCGGAATTGTCATTGCGAGCGGCAGCGAAAGCAATCTCTGTGTTACAGATTGCCTCACCCAGCTTAGAGATCGCCACGGCTAGCGTCTCGCGATGACAGCCTATGACAGCAGCCTAAACCTATCAAGTCATATCCATATAGTACCTTAAAAATATTACAAATTTGTGACAAACAGATAATAATTTGGCTTTTTGCTATGTGCTATGAGCCAATCGCCAACAGCCAGCTGCTAACCGCCCTTAGAACCTAACCCTGGTTTCCAGACCAAACCGGGAGTGGTTTTGGTTGTCGAGAGAACCGGTTAAACTCACCCTGCTGCTTAAATCGTAACGAAAAGCAGACCCGTGCTCGCTATGATCCACGCCGACAATGTAACTCAGCATCAGCCGGTCGGTAATATACTTGCCGACTTCCAGATTATACAGCTGCCGGGAATCCATCGCAGCTTTTTGCGTAGTATCGGTACTGCGAACAAACCGAACATTATCGAAGCCGGTAGCATTGCGGAAAATATCTTCCACCTCACTGATAAACCGGAGCTGAAGACCGGCATCCAGCAAACTCATCATTTCGTCCCGGCCAAAGCCGGTATCCGGCGAGGCATTGGAATTATTTTGTTTACTGAAATAACGGCTGCGCAGCGTCAACAGTGATAAAATTTCCTGCTGGCTCATTGCCGGATCGGAAGTCAGCTGAAATTCCATAGCAGTAACCGGTCCGTCAATTCTAAGATTAACAGCCATCTCCTGGAGCTTAGTATCCGCCTGGAGATGAATCACCGGTTCAAAGGAACCGTATTGGGTAAATTCAGCACTGGCCTCTTTAATTTGAAACTGTGTGCTTAAATAGTTGACTGTTCCCCGTAAGGCAGTAATCCTGCCGGAGGCAACCGGTTCCCGGATACTGCCGGTAAACCTTACCCTTCCTTCCGCCATAATATCATACATATAAGGATTATAGAAGCGCACCTTATTGCCGGCTACCAATTCCACATCCAGGCCCAAATTCATATCTGTTGGCTCTACGGCAGCCACATAAGGGATATTGATCATATCGTGATCAAACAACAGCTTACCGGATAATTTCGGACTGTGGCCGCTGCCGGCAAGAGTTAATGTTCCATTGAGAGAGCCTTTAAAGTATTTGCTGTTTACTCCAAGCTTATCCAGGACCAGCAGCATATTATAATCTGCCAGGGACAAACCATCCAGTCTGGCCGATCCGGTCAAACGGTAGCTGCCTGACCCCATAGACCCGTCAAAAGATTTTACATTTATTTTATCACCTTCGAACTGAATAGCAAGCCCCACTTTTTGGATGGGATCGGACAGCAGCTTCAGTTTGAACGCCCCTTCGTCGACCGACACGCTGCCGGTTAGAACAGGTTCAGCCAACGTCCCGCCAACAGTTATCTTTCCCTGGGTTTTGCCGGCTGCCCAGGATAGCTGTCCGTTAAACAGCGGCAGCATGCTTAGATTGCCTTCATTTAAGTCAAGCGTAAGGTTCATCTGATCGGCTTCTGTAGCCTGCTGCCGCCCTTCGGCAGTTAGCGCTCCCAGCGGAATTTCGCCGTAAGCCGTAATTTTATTGGAACCTTTGGCCAGCATCAGTTGGTTGACATGAATTCTGTGCTTATTAATAATAAACAGACCATATAGATCATCAAAAGTTGCGTTCGCCAGAGTTCCGCCCTTAATTCCCAGAGATACCGCGGCATGGGGGTTGACAGACGTACCGGAAATCTGGGAAGAAAAATTTAAATTTCCTTTCAGTCCGGCATCAGAGTCAAACCAAGCCGTCAGTATGCCGGCATCAATATTGGAACCGCCGACTTCCAGATTCAGTGGGCCGTTTATAGCGGCAGTACCAAGAACGAACAGTGTCCCCTTGCCCTGCCGGGCAGCAAAGTGGTTGATGGTAACGATATTATTTTCCAGAGCAACATCCACATCCACATTTTCCAAAGGATATTTTTTAATGCTGCCGTTGGTCATGCTGCCGGTAATCCACAGATTCGGCTGGGTAAACGTACCATTCAGGACAACGTGGCCGTTCAGCCGGCCATTGATCCCCCCCTGCAGCGGCACGTTGCATACTGCCAGCAGCGGCGCGACTTCGGCCTGCTCCACATCCATCTGACCGAAAATGGTACCAGCGGCCAAATCGGCGCCGCCGGAAAAGCTATACCGGCCGGGTCCCTGGAAAAAGCGAACCGCCGGCAGGAAAACCGTATTGCCGTCGACAGCAACGCTGCCGGTCAGTTGCCGCAGTTCCTGGTTCTTAATCGTTAGCTTATCGGCACTGAACCGACCATCGAACCGGGGCATTGCCGGAGTTCCGGTCAGTTTCCCGGCAAAATCGGCCTGACCGGTTAACGGATAGGATCCCTCCTGATACAACCGGCTCAAATCAATATGATGAGCCGCCACATCAAGCTCCAGTTCATTCCCGGGATAAATTGCACCGCTTAACTGAATTTGACTGTTTAAAGACTGAATGACAAAATCATTCAGCCGGAGAACGCCATTTTGCCGACTGTAAGTCCCGCCGGCTTTAGCCAGCAGATAGCCGCGAAAGCTGCCGTCGGTGAGCGTGATTTTTCCTGTGGCGTCAAAATTATCCAAAGAGCCGCTGAGAACCATTTCATTATCAATGTTGCCGGTAAAATGCTCTCCCGGCGACAACAGCCGGATGAGGTCTTCTCCCCGTGCCTGGTGGGAAATTACTGTTAAATCAATATCCCGCCGTCCCGTCAGGCCTACCTTTCCCTGAATTCGGTGGCTGGCAGGGCCGCTTACTAATTCGATATTATCCAGTATCACCTGATCCGGCCGAATCTGAACATTTCCCCGGGCCTGAGCAAACGGCTGATAAAATGCCTGACCGTTGACTGCCGTAAAAGCAGCGGCGAGCGAAGGACTATCGACCGTTCCGGTAAGAGTGCCGGAAAAATCTGCTGTTCCGTCCAGAGGCAGTCCGTCAATCTGCCGGGCGGCCAGACTTAAAGGAAGCGACCATCCCCCTATGTTCAGGTTTAAGCTGCCATTATCGATCCTGCCGCCGGCAGTCAGCAGGCCTCCTTCCAGGACAATGTTTGCATAATCAATGCCTATCTGTTCACCGGAGCGGTAAAACCCGGTATCTATGGATGCAAAAGGAATTCCCGAATATGTACCCGCCTGTAAAGCAGCCGTTCCATACACGATCATTCCATCAATTCCGTCCAGGGAACCGGCGGCGGCAATCTGAATATCGCCAGAAGCACTAAGACCGGGAACCCACTGGCTGGCATACTGACTGTCCAGGTGCTGTCCCCTGGCAGTCAGCCGGTAAGATCGCTGGGTAAGATTTACCGTACCTGCACCTTCCACCCTGCCTCCCCACACATTCCCGTGAAACTCCTGCAAAGTCAGATTCTGATCCGCAAACTTCAGTCTGACCGATACATCTGTCGCCCCATACCCGGCCAGTGTACCCTGCTTCAGTTGAAACTCACCTGTAACCAAGGGATCGGCGATTGTCCCGCTGACATCGGCATTAAATGATACCGGCCCCTGCAGCGGCAGCGCCGGATCAATCGCCCCGGGATCAAAGCCGGAAGAAGAAACTGCCAGTTTAAATACCGGTTCACCAGTATCAACCGCTATCCAGCCCCGTACATTCACCGGCTGATCATAAATTTCAGCGGTTTGAAACAAATAAACCCGGTTATCCGTAAAAGTCATAAGTCCCTGGGCAGCACGAACCGGCACAGCGTTAACGTCAAAACCGGCATGATCCAGTCCGGCTTCCCCGGCAAAATGAAAATCACCGTCCTGGCGCCGAATTGTAAGATTGATTTTTTTCGCGTCACCCTCCACCAGTCGCAGCGGCAGTTCCGCCTGACAAAATTCTTGCAGATCGACTAAAGACAACCGCTCCGCCTTAAGCGTAAGTGACAGATTATTGCTGTCCGACAGCGCCCCGGCTACAGATATGTCAGTTCCTTGATAGGCAGCAGCCAGTTGAAGATCAATAGCAGGGTTAGCGGCAAAATCCAGACTGCCGTTAATTCCCTCAAGCTGACGGAATCCCCGCAGGCTATCCACCGACAGTCTGCCGTTTTTCAGCACGACCTCACCGGTAAACCGAGCTTCACCTTCCTGCTGCTGTATAATATCTTCAATATTCCAGCTGCCGTCCGATCGCTGTTTTAAAAAAAGCTCCGGTTGTTCGATTATGACCTTTTGAATCAGGCTGACTGCCGCTTTCCCCTGAAAAATACCCCAGAGGCTATAAGCTATATGTATCTGATCACCGGACGCCGCCAAATTTCCTTGTTTGTCGTAAAGCGTAACCTGATGAATTGTCAATTCATTCCAAGCCGTTAATTCCATACTGCCAAGCAAAATTGAACCGCCCAGACTTTGGGACAGTCCTGTTTCCACGACAGACCGGACATCCGCCATGACTGACCGGCTCCTGCTATGCCAAAAAGCGCCGGCAGCAATGAGTAGAAATAAAACTGTAACCCCTAGTACGATTGCCTTTTTTCTCATGCGAGCCTCCCGTATGATAATGAGATATCATTTCGACGTCTACCCGCTGGCTTCCTTTGTTGCTGAAGTGGAATATTATTCTTTCCGGAATAATTTGTATTATACGGATAAATTTGGTGATTTTTGTGCTGTGAATCCCCCTTATGGTAAAAACAGCCGGGGCTGCGCCCCGGCTGTTACTCCACTCTTTATTGACTTACTGCACGCTCACACCCATGGCTTTATCCAGTTTTGCCTTGCTGGTGTTATAATCGTACAAGGCCTGGATATAGTTTGTCTTTGCCGTAGTCAGGGCAACCTGCGCATCCATCACGTCAACGTTGGTTCCCACGCCGGCGCTGTAGCGCACCTGGGCAATTTTGTAATCTTCCTGGGCTTTGGCAACTGTAACTTTACTGGTAGCAATCCGCTTTTCGGCTTCCTGCATGCTGAGATAAGCATCACGAACATCCAGCTGCACCGAATCACGCGTGTCACGCGCCTGAGCAACTGCCTTATTCTGAGCCGCTTCCGCCTGCCTAATCTGAGACTTGGTCAAATTCGAATCAAAAACATTCCAACTGGCTTTTAGCGCCACCTGCCAATTATTATTCTCCGCTCCCGGAAAATCTTCGTCATTCCAGTCGCTTGCGGCACTGGCAGTAACTGTCGGCAGCCGGCCGGCATTGGCAATCGTAATTCCTTTTTTGGCAATATCAATATTCGTATCCGCCTCAGCGACTTCCGGACGGTGAACCAAAGCATATTGAATGCATTCCGTCAATGTCAAATCATATTTTTGATATTGCAATTCGTCGTTCAAAGTCACTACCGTATCCAATGGCAGCCCCACCACTTTATTGAAGCCGGAGACAGCCAAGTCGTAAGTATTATTCGCTTTAATCAGAGTTTGCTGGGCATTCGCCAGTTCCACTTCCGACCGCAGCAGATCGGATTTAGCCACTGTGCCTACATCATATTGAGCTTGGACATTTCGCAAGTGTTCGGCCAAAGCGTCCACCGATTCCTGATCCACTCTGACCATATTGCGGGCCTGCAGGATATCGAAATAACCGGTAGTCGCATCTAATTTTACCTGCTGCTTGGTAGCACTCAAGGCCAAATCATAATATTTGAGACTCAGTTTAGCCTGATCAATGGTGCCTTCCAGCTTGTTGCCTGTATATAAGGGCAGGCTGAGAGTCACACTATTGTCATAATTATCTTTTATAACAGAACTTCCTGCAGCCGGATTGCTCTTCAAGTGAGCGTCCGTATTGGTCCAGTTTAAAACCGGCTTTCTACCGGCCTTGGCCGTATCAACAGCCCAGGCTGCTTTTTCCTTGTCAGCATCTGACACGCTTATGGACGGATTATTTTTTAAGGCCAGGGCAACGCTGTCATCCAGCGATAATTCAACCGGATCGGCCATTGCCACTGCAGCGTTTAAAATTAAAAATCCACCGACCATCACGGTACTCAACCGTTTTTTCCAACAACCATTTCTTGCCATGTATATTTCCTCCTATTCCCAATACTCCCCACTTTGATTAAAATAAGGGGATTTTTGAACCACAGAGTACGCAGAGGGTGAAAATGGATTACGGGTTTAATCATATACTCTGACATCTCGCTGAATTCTCTGTGCTCTCTGCGTACAGCATCCTCCATTTTCATTCTGCGTGTACCGCGACAGCAGTATGATAATTTCTGACTAAATAGTCAATCACTGTTTTATTATAAAGCCAATTATTGTCAGTGTCAATACCATTAGAAGGTTCGCCGAATGCCTACATAGGTATTTTGGTCTGACGATTTGTTAATACTGTCGACCTGACCAACCAGATAGGTATCGGCTGACAGCCGGTACTGGGTACGCAGTTTCAGACGCACATCATTGGGATCATAGGCATCCAGCGACAGCCGCAGCTGATTGCCCAGCTTTGTATCCACGCCGACGCCGGCCCGGCTTTCAATTATTCCCGCCCGGGTGGCAAATTGATCACTGCCTTTACCAATCTGGAAGTTCGTTTTATTGGTTTCGCCGATATCATCGACACCCAGCACGGCAAAATTATCCGGTGAAGTGCTGATCCGCACGTCGGCATCACTGCGGTACTTGCTGGTATCGGTATTGTACAGCATTTCAAATCCTGTCTCAGTGTGAATCGATTGTATTCTGGTCAGCATTTTATCGGCCTTATCGCTGACGCTGCGGGCGTTGCGCAGCGTTTCTTTAATATTTTTAGCAGTTTCCGGATCGGTGACAACACCTTCCAGAGAAGCTGCCATCTTCTCCACCCGTACACTGGTCACTTTTAAGTTGTGAATGGCTTCCCTCAGATCCCGGGCTGTCTGCCCGTCGTTGTCCAAAACGGCCACCATCTTGTCCACCCGGGCGGCGACATCCCGCAAACTGCCGGACATAACCCTTAAATTACTTACCATTGTATTGACATCCGCTTCATTGTTTTGGGCCATACGGGCCAGCGTAGCACTGAGTGTATTGAGATTAGCGGTTATAGTCCGGGCATTCAGTGCTGTTTCCTTCAGCGAGGTTTTCACGTTTTCATCACCGAGGACGTCATTCATGGACCGGACCAGCTGCTGAATTTCCAGCAGAACTTGCTCGGCTGTTGCCACCAGATGGTCCAGCCCCCGGGAATCTTCACCCCGCACTATGGCGTTAGGCGGCAGAAAGCCGGAGGAGCTAAAAGGCGGCGGAGCAATATTGATAAATTTCTCACCCATTAAGCCATCGGTACCGATACTGAATTTTGATCCTTCCGGAATTTTTACGTCCGAATGGATCATAAGGGTTACGGCAACCCCGTCGGGGACTACCCGAACTGATTTCACCCGGCCGACTTCCACCCCGTTATAGCGTACCAGATTGCCTTCTTTCAGGCCGTTTACCTGGCTGAAGACCGCTTGGACCGGATAGCCTTTCTCGCCAAAATTAAAGTTGCCAAGATGAATAATCATATAGGCAAGTAAAATAAGTCCGACTAACGTGAAGCCGCCTACCTTCGCTTCTGTACTTAAGCTCACGAATTGTTCCTCCTTCGGTCATTAATGCCGGCTGTGATCTCTTGTCCGCAAATAAATCGCCGGACAATCTCGTTCTCCGAATTTCGTATCTGCTCCACTGTCCCGACTTCCACAATTCTGCCTTCATAAATCATAGCGATACGGTCGGCAATATTGAAGGCACTGCTCATCTGATGGGTCACAACCACTGAAGTCACTCCCATAATTCGCTGGGTACTGACAATCATCTGGTCAATCGTATTGGACATTATCGGATCCAGTCCGGCAGTCGGTTCATCATAGAGAATAATCTTCGGATCAATGGCGGTAGCCCGTGCCAGACTGACCCGTTTCTTCATACCGCCGGAAAGCTCATTGGGCATCACATTCTCCTGGCCTGACAATCCTACCATCTGCAGCTTCCGCCGCACAACCCGGGCTATCTGCTCTTCCGTCATCGTGGTGTGCTGCCGCAGCCCGAAAGCCACGTTCTCCCCAACACTCATGAAATCAAACAAGGCGGAATACTGAAATACCATGCCCATGTTCAGGCGGATACGGTTTAGTTCAGCTTCACCCAGTCGGGAAATTTCCTGATTATCTATCCATATTTCACCGTCTGAAGGTTTCATCAGCCCGACGATTAAACGCAGCAGTGTACTTTTTCCGGAGCCGCTGGGGCCGATAATTACCATTGTTTCGCCTTCGGCCACTTCCAGACTGACACCTTCCAGTACATGCTTGTTGCCAAAACTCATTGTAACATTCACTAGTTTAATCATCCGCCCACCTCATCAACGATATAGCAATAGTGATAAAAAATAATTGGCAATAAAGATTATAATAATAGAACTAACCACCGAGCCGGTCGTCGCCTGGCCCACGCCTTCAGCACCCTGACCGGCGTTCAAACCGCGATGACAGCCGATAATGGCTACAATCCCGCCGAAAACCATGGCTTTTATCAATCCGCCGATGACATCATTCACGACAGCAAAAACCTGAATCGACTGCATATAGGTATAAGAACTGATACCGGCATACAAAGTGGCTACCAAATAGCCCCCAAAGGTGCCGATAAGATCGGCAAACACTACCAAAACCGGCAGCATCAGCACACAGGCCAAAAACCGGGGAACTACAAGATAGGCCACGGGGCTGGTTGCCATCACCCTGAGAGCATCAATCTGCTCGGTTACTTTCATGGAGCCGATTTCAGCCGTAATGGCCGCACCGACCCTGCCGGCAAACACTACGCCGGAAAGCACCGGCGCTAATTCCCGCCCCATGCCGATGGCAATGACACCGCCCACTGTCGCCTGGGCCCCATATTTAATAAATTCATGGGCCGTCTGCACCGTCATCACCATTCCGGTAAATAGAATGGTCAGCAAAACAATCGGCAGCGACTCCACGCCAAGATGATTCATTTGCTGCAGAATGTGAACAATTTTAGGGCGACGGCATATATAATACAAGGTTTCAGCAAACAACAGCACGACCTGTCCGCTAATCTCCATTCCCTGAATTACTCTGCGTCCTATCCCTTCCAGTAGCTTAATCAGCATTCTTCCAACCTCATTATCGGTTATTATTTCAGCCTAATTCCTATTTTGTTAATTCCACATTCACCGCCGGTTCCCTGCCGGCAGCGGATTTTTCGTGTCATTTCTTATCCGGGAAGTCGGCGGTTGGCGGTTGGTAATGGGAACTTGGTAATGGGCACAAAACAGGCGCACTCAGTGGAGCGCGCCTGTCTAGAAATCATTCACTTATCTTTCATAACCGGTATTGCCAGCTGGGTGTCGCCCTCAATAATGTAGTCCGTGGTAAGAAAACTTTTATTCTTAGCATCTTCAGCTTCGCTCGCTTTTTTCTCTGTGGCAGCCAATTTTGTCCCTTTGCTTTTATTTTCCGCTGCAACGGGAGCTGCCGTGGCAGCCAGAGTCGGCTCGACAATATCCTCCTGGCTCATATCCAGTATGTCCACTACAATATCGTTATTCCGATCATTCTGGCTAAATTCTTTCAATATCTTTTCAAACGATTTATTTTTTTTCTTATTAGGTTTGAACAAATCCTCGTCCAGCCCCTGGCGCCTTAATAGCAGCTGACTGAGAGGAATCAAGCCACCGCCCCGCACTTCCAGCATCATTGTACCTTCCGGCTGATCCTTCGGAACGGTGAAAGGCACTACCTGAGTAACGGGCGCGCCGCGAAAAGGCTTCAGTTTAACGGTGATGTCTACCTTTTGACCTGGCTTTACAGTCATTTCTCCGGCCTTTGCCGAAATAATGGCAGCTGTCCGGCGTTCTTCATCCATAGTAATGTTGACCTTAACATCCATGATATCAACCGGATGATATTGGTTGTTCGCAATCAGGCTCATGGCATCCAAAAACTCGCCGACAGCCATTTCCCCGACATTGGCCGGACTGTAAAACATATTTTCCCTGGTTAACACATCTCCCGGCAAATCCCGTCCGGTAATCTGAAAAGTCACCTTGGCCGTTCCGGGGCCAACCCGGTCCATAGCTTTTTCTGTAGCATTAAATGCCGTGGCTGCAGCCAAAATCGGCGCCAGCTGCTCATCCTGCACTATTTGAACGGCTGATACTTCTTTCCGGTTCAAGCCATTGTCCTGAACGGTAATCAGCATGGGGATCACCGAGGGATAACGTCCCACTTCGCCGGCAACGGCTGCGCCCCGATCCTGATTAATGAGACCAATGAGCTCACCCGTCGTTCCGACTTTAAATGAATTTTCCAAGCCGTTGACAGTTGTAAACACATAGGCATTGGTCATCAAATAACCCACATTGCCTTTTTTCAGAAAAGGATGACCAAATGCCAGTACCTTACTGCCTTCGGCATAGGTCACCGTGCCTAATGCGCCTATGCTTACATCACCACCAACCAGCTGCACGCCGACAGCGCTCCCCGGTTCCAGCGGGCCAAATTGAACGCCGTCAGGCGCATCGCCTACGGCATAGGGTACCAAATTCAATGGCCCCAGCTTATCCTTCAGCATGGACAAAGCCGGCTGGCCAAACCCACTCACCATCAGCGGAGTAGCTAATTTTTTAAAACCAGTCCCGTTCAGCCAATCCGTATCATCAACCGGGATCTTATTTCTATTATCCGGCAAGTCCCATAACTTGAGCATATCGGCAATAGGCGTAACCATGCCGATTTTATGATCAGTCAGCGACCAACCATAAGCGATGGCTCCAACCAGCTTGCCGTCAATATAGACCGGACTGCCGCTCATTCCCTCGGCAATTCCTCCGGTCCGATCAATCAGGTCGCCGGAAGTACGGACTAAAATCAAGTCGCCGGCAGGTCCTTTATCCTTCAGAATGCCCAACACTTCAACATCAAATTCTTCAATAGCCGTTCCTGATACTACTGTCTTAGCGACGCCCTTCATACCGGGCGTAATTTGATCAACCGGCAATATTTCAGGCGATGCATAGGCAAAAACAAGCGGCAGCACCAGCAGCACTGCCAATACTGCCAGGCTCCGCTTCCATAAATGTGACAAACAGATCATCCTTTCATGTTATTTGTGCGCCGGTTCGATCCGTGCCACTACATCGCCGGAATGGATAGTGTCTCCTGCTTTTACCAGGACTTCTCTTACCACGCCGTCACTTGTGGCCCTTGCCGTCGGCATTGGGCCGGCAATGGTTTGAACATTCACCAGAATATTTCCTTCGCTTACAACTGTTCCCGGTGTCACCAGCCCCTGAGCTACCACCCGGCCTGACAGAACACTCGTTTGATCAATGGTTTTGTCTGCAGCCATTGCCCAGGTGCCAAGGACGGCAAGCAGCACTGCCGTGAGAATCATAACAGTTTTTCTATGAATCATGGTAACACCTCCCGTCGATCTCATTATACAGTATCACTGCCAATAAGCAATATGGTGTAATCATTTCCCAGCAGACTAATTTTTTAAAATAACCAGGGAATCGCCTACCAAACGTTCCCGTCCGTCGGAAGGCTTATTGACGACCTTGCCGTTTACCACCATATCGCTGGATCCGCCGCCATCCAAATTCATGGCATTGACAGCACCCAGTTCCTGCATAAACTGAGCCAGCTCCAACAATGTCATACCAATACTATGGCTTTGCCGTCCATCTACAACCACCAGCAGTAAATGTCCCTGTTTGTCCAGGCCCAAAGCCGTTCTCGGTGCGCGACCGCTGGCTACATCGGAACCGAACTGCTCGGTTTTGGTCGTCAGATACACACTGCCGTCTTTAACCAGCATCGGCCCCGCACCCAAGACATAGACTGCTTTGTCCCATACACTGCCCAGAGTCTGACTGATTTTTACTTTGCTCCCCACCTTTAACCCCGACAGTACCTGAGCTGCCGTCCCATGGGCGGACAATACCACACTGCCGGCTGTGAGAGCCGAATTATTGCCATTGACGGAGGTCACCGTATCGCCGGTAATCACGTATTCCGCCCCAAACTCATTCGTACCGGTAGTACTGCCATAAAAGCTGTTATATAAAATTAAATTGTCCGGTCCCCGTTCGCAATTCACGCCGCTGATGGCGATTAATTTATCTCCCGGCAGAGTCACTGTACCGTTATAATCCACCTGATCGAAGAGAATATTTCCCTCCGCTGTGACCCCCATGGCAGTCCGGGGTAAATCCGATACGCTGACAATCTTTCCATCCAGCATCAGCAGCCCCAGAATTTCACCGTCCGGGTCGAAATAGGAGCCGTTTACAGCGGCAATAGCCTGCACCCGGTCCGCCATGGATTTGACTGTCTCCAGCCCGGATATGGCATCATTGGACAATACCGGTTTTACACGGTAGCCGGCTTTTAAATTCACATCCAATATATAAGCGGCAACCGGTCCGGCCGAGCTTCCCCGCGACCAGCTGGTATAACGCACTCCCGGAGCTATCTCCTGGGTAATTTTTTGATCATATCCCTTAACAATGTCAATAACCAGACGATTCGGGCCGGTAAGACTAAATACCTTATATACGGCGGCGGTCTTCAAGTCTACAATAGCTCGCAATTTCCCCGGCTCGGTTTCCACTACGCGCAGCCCGCTGACGACTTCATCATTAAAAGTCATCTGAGGCAAAACCCCGGAAGCCAAGGTACCGGCAAAATCAACGTCCAAATGCAGATTATCCGGTTCTAAACTTGTAGTATATGTAGGTATTGTACTTACATCTAATACAATGCGAATTTTTTCCGCCGATTGGCTAAAGCGAATTTTTTGTATCTCCGGATTACTGGCCGAAGCTGCCCATACGACCTGCGACAGCAGGAAGAGCATCAATCCTGCGAGCAGAATCGATAATCTCAGCTTTTTCATATTCATTGTCTCCTTTGCAGCCGGTTGGCACTTGGTACTTGGCACTCGGCATTAAATTCTGTCATTGCGAGCGACAGCGAAGCAATCTCTCGACTGCGGTTGCCTATCCGGCGTTGAGATCGCCACGGCTAGCGCCTCGCGACGGTACTCCAATAAATAATGGTATTCGGAAGAAAAAACCAGACACCTATTTAGGTGCCTGACCCGTAAAATTTCCCTTTGCCGTTGTTATTCGGAGCTGGCGATAAAGCATATCCGCCAACCCGATTCCTCCGGCTTGAGCCATATTTTTCGTCATTTCACTGTCCAGCATCGATGTCATGAGTTCCTCCTGGGACTGATCCCCCAACAAGCTGGACTTAGGCACTGTCTTTCGCATTTCGGTAAGCAGTAAGTTAAGAAATACGGCTTCCATGTCCCGGCAGGCATGTTTAAGCTTAATATCATCCTGACTTATTCCCGACTGACCGGCAGCAGATTTTTCCAGCTTATCGGCAAGAGCACCGACGGCTTTAATTTGACCCGATTTATAATTGTTTATTCCTGTCTGGGTATCAATACTATTAATTCCCATGAATTACACCTACTTTATGGGCTTTTGGCGTTGAGCTATGAGCTATTAGCTTTTGGTTATTGACCAATCGCTCATAACCCCTACATGATCTGCAGGTCGGCATGGAGTGCACCGGCGGCTTTTATGGCCTGAAGGATGGAAATAATGTCCCGCGGCGTGGCCCCTATAGCATTGAGTGCGTTAACAACATCGCCTACATTAGCCGTGGCCGGTAACAATACAACATGAGCCTTATCTTCTTGCACATCTACGGTTGTCTGACCGGTTACCACCGTGCTGCCGTTGGAAAATGGCGCCGGCTGGGAAACTTCTATTGTCTTACCGATTTTGATGCTAAGCCCGCCTTGTGCAACCGCTACTTCATCAATCGTAACATTGGAACCCATCACCACGGTACCGGTACGTTCATTAATAACCACCCGGGCAATGGAATCCGGCGTCACCGGCAGTTCCTCCAGCGCTGCTACAAAGCCGACAATATCACCGCTATAATCCGGCGGAATCACAACGTTAACTGTTCCTGGATCACGGGCGGTGGCAACGCCGCCGAACTGACTGTTTAACACTTCGCAAATACGACTGGCAGTGGTAAAGTCAGGCTGATTCAGAGCAAGATTAATGCTGCCGCCGCTGTTGAGCTGACTGGGCACATCCCGCTCAACAATCGCCCCGTTGGGCGTCGTGCCGACAGTGGGAAAATTCTTTTGCTGACTGCTCCCGCCGCTACCGGCAACAAAACCGCCGGTTGATACGGCTCCCTGAGCCACCGCATAGACGAGACCGTTGGCCGCCTTTAAAGGAGTCTGCAGCAGTGTGCCGCCCTGCAGGCTTTTAGCGTCCCCCATGGAAGAAACCGTAATATCAATCGTATCACCCGGTTTCACAAACGGCGGCAGCATAGCCGTTACCATAACGGAAGCCACATTTTTCGCTTGTAATTGCTGCATTTTAACCGCACTCACACTCACGCCAAAATTTTTAAGCATATTGGCAATGGTCTGAATGGTCTCCACGCTTTTGGTTCCATCACCCGTTCCGGCCAGCCCCACTACCAGGCCATAGCCCACCAGTTGGTTGGAGCGGACTCCCTGTACCTTGGCAATGTCCTTTATCCGGCTGCCGGCTGATGCCGGGGCAGCCAGGGCAATCATTTCCGTAAACATTATTATCGTAATAACAAACATGATGGTTATTACGTTTATTGCTTTTTTCATATGCCCTCCGTTAAAACAGGAAATTGAATAATTGGGAAACAATCCCTTGCCGCTGTTTGCCGGCAATCGGCCCTTTACCGTCAACAAAAATTTGTGCATTGGCGATATAGCTGGAATAAATCGTATTGGACGAAGTAATATCTTCGGAACGGATCGTCCCGACTACTGTGATTTTTTGCGCTTCCCCATTTTGTTTAATACTTTGGGTTCCGGAAATCACCATATTGCCATTAGGTTTCACTTCAGTGATTACAGCGGTCATTGTCCCAGTCACCACATTCGTGTTGGCTATGGTCCCCTTAGCAGTGAAGCTATCCGTATCGGCAGCACTGGCGGCAGCAATTCCATGGAAGATCCCGGTTCCGGCACTCATAGTAGTACTGGCATTTTTGGAATTACTGGCCGAACCGGCACGAGTAGCACTGGAAGTCTCATTAATGAGAATCGTAACAATATCGCCCACAGCATGGGCTTTATGATCGGCAAACAGACTGGAAGCAGAACCGTTATCACTCCACAAGGAATCGGCCTGAGCCGAATTGGCCAAGGGAAACGATAGCGCTAACAAACCTGCCAGCAGCAATCCGGTTAACCTGAAGCGAATCATCTGTTTCACCTTCCGTTATACGTCGCTGCCAAAACAGCAGCATCATTCAGCACTTTGGCGACGATTATTTTTCGGGAGTTCAAATTTTGTATTTTTATCAGCTGTCCTTCTACACCGTCCTGCAAGGCTTGTCCCGGTGCAGATACCTCAATGGTCCCTTTACGGGCCAGAATGGTAACGACATTTCCCCGTTTGATAAGCACCGGTTTAACCAGCAGCGACTGATTCATTACCGTACCCGGTGAAATCTGCCTGCGAGCGGCTAACCCCACTGCCTTGTTGATATCAGTAATATAGCCCACTGCCAGCCGCCCTGTATCGACCCGCTCATAACGCAGCCTGTCAGCTGTAAGCAATTCCCGGGCCTCAATAACCCCGGCTGCTACAACGACCTGCTGATAATATTTCACTGCAAACAGCAGGTTCACCTGCGCCGCAGTCCGGCCATCAACTGCAATAGTAACCGTGGCATTGGTCGGTGTGCTGTAGCGAACGCCATAAGGTAATTCGACTGTCAAATTCAAAGTACCGGCAGGTACGACAGCAGCCTGCGGCAAGTGCAACAGCGTAATGTCTACAGCATCGCTGTCGGCCGGAATCCCAATACGCTGACGGATATAGGCGGCGGCAGCATCTGACAATGTTTGACCGCTTACCTCCTGCCCGCCGGCAATATCTGCCTGTTCTGAGCCGTCAGCAGCATTTTCGGCGGCCAGCGCAGTCCCTATCAGCAGAAAGAAGGCGGCTAAGCACACCCCGCAAATTTTTCTTAGCATAGCCTTATGCTAACGCTTCAACTGAGCAGCCTGACTCAGCATGTCATCCGCTGCGGTAATCGCTTTGGAGTCAATTTCATAAGCCCGCTGGGCCACAATCATATTGACCATTTCTTCGACTACCTGAACATTTGACATCTCCAAATATTTTTGCTGCAAAGTTCCTGCTCCATCGGTACCCGGATTCGTAACAACCGGTGTGCCGGAAGCCGCTGTCTCCTGTAATAAATTTCTGCCGATGCTGTCAAGACCGGCCGAGTTGATAAAGCGAGCAATCTGCAGCTGCCCGATATCCTGGGGATCCGTCTGATTCGGAATCTTTGCTGTAACCTGTCCATCCGCGGATATGGAAATGTCCGTAGCCGTATCCGGAACCGTAATCTGCGGCTCAACTGTATAGCCGTCGGAAGTTACGATTCTTCCCTGGGAATCCTTTTTAAAGGAACCGTCGCGAGTATAAGCCAGTGTCCCGTCCGGCATATTGATTTGAAAAAATCCGTCTCCCTCAATCATTACATCATACGAATCGCCCGTGGATTGAGGACTGCCTTCGGTATAAAGTTTTGTGGTCGCTACCTGGCGCACGCCGCTTCCCACCTGGATTCCTGCTGGGACCTGGGTATCCGGTCCTGTAGAAGAACCGGCCTGGCGCATTGTCTGATACATTAGATCCTGAAAATCGTTACGGCTTTTTTTGAAACCTGTTGTATTCACATTGGCCAGATTGTTGGAAATAATATCCAAATTTGACTGCTGTGCAATCATTCCTGACCCGGCAGTCCATAAGGCACGCATCATAATATATTCCTCCCCCGGTTTATCCGTAATAAGCTGCATCTATCGATCAGCAGCCCGGGGCTCCCGCAAAGGTCCGGCCCCATAACATAGTCTTTACTATCTTATCGATAAAAATGGGAAAAAAATTAAGTGCTATTTTATAACAGCCATTAGATTTTTCCTACATCATTGACTGCCTTATCCAGCAATGAATCGTGAGCCTGCACCGTTTTGCCGTTGACTTCATAAGCGCGATAGTTGGCAATCAGGTTTACCATCTCGGATACCACATTCACGTTAGACATCTCCAGACAGCCTTGCTCCACCTGTCCGGACACCGGCTGCGTCCGGGCATTGTCTGATGCGGCAAACAAGCTGCTGCCTTCTTTCGTCAGCTGTTTGGTATCGGCAAAATCAGTTACCCGCAGACGGTCGGTCTGAACTCCGTCTACAAAAACCTGGCCCATAGCATTTACCGTCAATTTGCCATCGTTCACCCGAACCGCCCCACGCTGTCCCATGACCCGGTAACCGTCACCGGTAACGAGTTCTCCCCGGGAGCTCCTGGTAAAAGAGCCATTACGGGTATAACGGATTCCGTTCGGGGTCTGTACCGCAAAAAAGCCTTTGCCGTTAATGGCCAAATCAAGATCGTTGCCCGTGGCGCGAATCTGACCGCCGGTGTATATGGTCGCAACTTCGTCAACCTGAGAGCCCGATCCCATCTCGCCAATAGGAGAACTCGCTCCGTCATTGATTCTTTCGATCAGCACACTGTTAAAATCCTTGCTGATCGACACATCTTTTTTAAAACCGGTAGTGTTGGCATTCGCCAGATTATTGGCAGTTACGTCACTGCGGACTATTTCAGTCATCATACCGGCTGCCGCTGAATAAATCCCGCGAATCATATACGCTCACCTCGCTTTTCGGTTTTTAGTCTAAACAACATTACGCAATGCTGCCTTTTTTGAGGGTAGTAATACCATCTTCCAGTGCTTCCATGGATTCTAATGCTTTACCGGTACCCAAAGCCACGCAAGACAGCGGATCTTCCGCCAGATATGTCGGAATGCCGGTTTCCGCCTGAATCAGCTTGTCCAGCCCGGTAAGCAGCGAACCGCCACCGGTCATAACAATTCCTCTGTCCATGATATCGGCAGATAATTCGGGGGGAGTGCTTTCCAGAACGGATTTTACACAATGAACAATCATTGCTACCGAATCGGCCAAGGCTTCTCTTGTTTCTTCGGAAGTAATCCGCATGGTTTTCGGTAAGCCGGACAATAAATCCCGCCCCCGGATTTCGAGAGATTCTTCCCGGCCTTTTTCGTAGGCGGTACCGACATTGACTTTAATTTCTTCTGCAGTCCGTTCGCCAATCATAATATTAAACTCCCGCTTGACATACCGCACTAAAGCTTCATCAAATTTATCGCCGCCAATCCGAAGAGACTCGCTGATTACAATCCCCCCCAGACTGAGAACCGCCACATCGGTCGTCCCGCCACCAATGTCAACCACCATAGCGCCGCAGGGTTCGGAAATTTCCAGCCCAGCTCCCAGAGCCGCCGCCAGCGGTTCTTCAATCAAGTAGGTTTTTCTGGCCCCGGCCTGCATGGCAGCCTCAAGCACAGCCCGTTTTTCTACCGTAGTAACACCCGAAGGGATGCAAACCATAATTCGTGGCTTGAAGAACATGTTTTTCCCGGCTACCTTTTGGATAAAATGGCGGAGCATGCTTTCCGTCGTATCGTAATCAGCAATCACACCCTCCCGCAAAGGACGAATGGCAATAATATTGCCGGGAGTACGCCCCAGCATACGGCGAGCCTCTTCGCCAATCGCCAGGATGCGATTGGTATCCCGGTCAATTGCCACTACCGACGGCTCCCGCAAAACAATTCCCCTTCCCTTTATGTATACCAGTACATTCGCAGTACCTAAATCCACCCCAATATCCATTGATATCCCAAACATGTAGAATCCCCTTTCAATTATAACCGAACGCCTGTCCCTGATTGGCCGGAAAAGAAGCAATCAGCCGCCAGAATTCAAACAAGCAGTTACAAAAATCCGTATATGTTTGAATATTTTTCTACATTTATCGCCGAAACCCTTTATTTTTTGCTATTTTCTTTTGATAATTTATACTTTCGCCGAGTTGCCTCACCCCCGCGGATATGGCGCTCCGCTTTATTTTCTTCCAGTATCAATCTGACCTTTCCGGCCAGCCGCTTATTGATCACTGGCAGGCGCTCAATCATATCCTTGTGTACCGTACTTTTGCTGACACCAAAGACGACCGCTGTTTGCCGCACCGTATGTTTACTTTCCAGGATATGACTGCAGATGTCCAATACCCGTTTGCGGATATAGTCTTTCATATTTTTTGCTTCCCCCTCACCCTCCATTTGCTAACATGTATATGCGGACAAAAACAAAAAATGCGTGAGTTTTCTCACGCATTTGGACAAGAGGGCTCTGGGTTCTTCTATCCGTTTTGTCGGCCTCAATTATTTGTCAGTTCTCTTGGATCGATCCAGTTGTCCCCCTTTTTCACCGCTAAATGGAGATGAAGATAAGGCTCCGCGTCGCACAAACCGGCAGTGCCGATCCGGCTGCCGGCAGTCACCCGACTGCCTTTAGCAACCGCAGCGGCTGCCAGGGAGCCATAATACACCGTATATTTCTCACCCGCCACGACCACTGTCAAACCGCTGCCGTTGTCGGTATAAATATCGGTTACTCTGCCGCTGAACATGGCCTGAACCGGCTGCTCCTCTTTTGCCTGAATATCAATGCCGGTATGGTATCGCCAGTCCAAAAAAACCGGATGCAGCTGCCAGCCCATCTCCCGCTGTATTTTCCCCTGAAGCGGCCAGCAAGCCGTTTCTGCTGCAGCCACCGGCGCCACGGCGGCTGCAGGCTTAGCTGGCTCGACCACCGCCTCCCCGGTCCCGACTGAGGGAGAAAGCCGCTCCCCGGTCCCATCTGTGATTTCAGCCGCCGGGACCGGGAGCCTCTCCGCTCCGCTTTCCAGACTTGATGCCACTGTAAACAGCAATCCGCCGGTCAGGAGCAGCAGCCCTGCCGCAGCATAAACCGGCTTAGGCCGTATCCACCCCGGATAAAAGATTAGCTTGCATTGATCCCACAGCGCTACCATCCAACCCGTTTTCCCGAACATACGATCACCTCACAATCAGTATGCCCGGGAGAGAAGAATTTCAAACGGGGATATGGACGGTTGGCGTATAGAGAACTTGGCACTTGGTACTTGGTACTTGGTACTTGGTACTGGAATTGTCATTGCGAGCGAGCAGCGAAGCAATCTCGGTTCCGTTTTGCCTCTACCCATCCTTGAGATCGCCACGGCTGACGCCTCGCGATGACACCGGCCAACAAGGGAAAATCTGGCGGTTGCTCATAGCCCTTACGACCCGAATATGTTCGTCAAGGCTACGCCGGTGTAATAATAGGTAACAATCTGACGATAATCCCTGCCTTCTTTCGCCATGCCGTTGGCTCCATATTGGCACAGGCCGACGCCGTGACCGTAGCCGATGGTTTTAAAAATCATTTTGTCGCCACTTTGTTCCACAGTGAAATTAGCGGAACGCAGCTCCAGCTTTTCCCGCGCGGCAATTCCCGACAGCACCTTGCTGCCAATACGAATCTTATCCACCCGGCCGGAATCCGTCAGATCTATAATATGAGCCACTGCTCCGCTACCGTTTTTGGCGGCGGACATAACTCCGGCATCAGGACCCAGCCGCTGTTCAATTTCCGCCAGAGGTATTTCTTTGGTGTCATTATAGCGAGGTGATGTTTGATCCCAGGTGCAGGCTACACTTTGCAAATAGGGATACTCAAATCCCCACACTTCTTTGGCGCTGGCAGTACGTCCACCGCTGGTAGAATGGAATACTGCGTTGATCGGCTCGCCGGCATAGGTAATAATTTGGCCCCTAGTCTGGTCTACAGCCTGTGAAATTCGCGCCCAGTAGCGTCCATAATTATCCCCCCACCGCTCCCTGAGCCTGGCTTCGCCAAGCCAAGCCTGGCTTTGCTTAAAATCCGCGCTGACATCGGCTCCCGGATGTTCCGGCACACCTGAGCCGCCAAAAGATGCCATACTTTTTACCGCTACTGTCCGTGCCGCGACCGCCTGGGCCTTTAGTGCCTCAAGCTCGAACTCGGCCGGCATTTCCGCAGCTACTACCCCTTTGATATAATCCTCCAGGTTCATCTCGACAATTTTATTCGTTTCAGGCAGATAAACCCGAATCGAGATATCTTCACTTGTGAACACCTTATTCCCCCTGTTCGGTGCCGGACCGGTAAAATCCAGGCGCACCAGCAGGGCAGGAATGATGATGACCAGAACAATCACCAGCAGCGCTGTAAACGCCAGCAGTTTTTTCACACTGTCCCTCCTCTCCGATCCGATACTCCGCGATATTTTCCTTGTCCATACGAAAAAAATTGCAGCCCGCTGTCTATTCTGCTACTAATAATTATGCGTTATATAGGCAGAGTATGCAAGGAAGGGAGCACTTGGAATTTGGCTATTGGCTGTTGGCTGTTGGCTATTGGCTGTTGGCTATTGGCTGTTGGCTCATAGCTCATAGCTCATAGCTCATTGCTCATTGCTCATTGCCGGCTAGTCGGACATTCCTGCTTCTTTCCGCAATAATACACACTGATCCCATCATCACCATAAAATAAAGCGCAACGGCAGCCAATAGCTTTATTCTATTGCTCGCCGCCGTACCAGAAGGGGCGCAGGAAACGCAGGCAGCATGATTCGCCCAACTCGGGGCCGGGGGCGCGACGTCCCTTCTGAACGCGTACCTCCTGTTCGCCGATTTTCACCTGATAGTCAATAATTTCGCCCAGAAATGCTTTACGGCTGACAACGCCGCGCACTCCGTCCTCGTCGTCCCCACTCACAAAATCGATCTCAGACGGACGGCTTGCCAAGGAAAGCATGCCCCTGTCGTGCATCGCTGCCGGCGGGAGCAAATTCAACGGCAGCGATGCATTGTCACCGCGCACAAACGTTTTGCCGTCCTCCCGAACAATATCGAGAAAGTTGGACAGGCCAATAAAACTGAAGACGAATTTATTGGCCGGCTTGTTGTAGATATTAAGCGGCGTATCTATCTGCTGCATGATACCTGCTTTCATCACCAGTATCCGGTCTGAAAGGGCCATGGCCTCGGACTGGTCATGAGTCACATAGATGATGGAAAAGCCGTACTTTCGCTGTAAGTCCTTAATCTCAAAACGCATCTCCTCGCGCAGATGAGGGTCTAAGCTTGAGAGCGGCTCATCCAAGAGCATGACATCAGGATTCATGGACAGCGCCCGGGCAAGCGCTACCCGCTGTTTGCCGCCGCCTGAAAGGTCTGCCGGGCTGTCCGCTGCGACCTTTAGCAGGTTTGTGGCGCGCAGAGCGTCGTTCGTGCGCCGCTCAATCTCAGCGGCAGGTAATTTGCGGATGCGCAGCGGAAAAGCGACATTCTCAAAAACCGACAAATGGGGCCAGACGGCAAAAGCCTGAAAAACCATGCCGAAATTACGTTTTTCCGGCGGCAGATAATAATTACGCTTAGGGGAAGAAATAAGATGATCCCCGACGTAAATTTCCCCGTCGCTCAAGTCCTCAAACCCAGCCACCATGCGGAGTGTCGTGGTCTTACCGCAGCCGGACGGACCCAGCATGGAAAAGCATTCCCCCTTGCCAATCTCCAGGTTCAGGGAATTAACGGCGGTAACGTCGCCGAATTTTTTGGTAACATTCACTAAGCGCACATATGACATGATCTTTTACACACCTGCCTTTTTGGTGAAATGGTTAATCAGTGTCTGACCGGTAATAATGATCAGCAGCGCAATACCGGCTAAGGCCGCCGAGATTACTGTTTCCCCGTCCTCGTTCAGGGTATATATCGCAACGCCGATGGTCCGGGTAGCCGGTGAGTAAAGCATGATAGAAACGGTTAGTTCTCTCAGGGATGGAAGAAAAATCAGAAAGAAGGCCGCCAGCATGCCGGGACGCACAAGGGGCAGCACGATATCCTTAAGGGACTGCCACATGCTAGCACCGCAGGAGCGGGCTGCCTCTATCAAGGAGTCATGCACCTGCTCCAGGGCCGCCGAGTTGGCTTTGAGCGAAAAAGCCATGTAGCGGGCAATATAGGCGATTAATATGATCCAAACCGTGTTATAGAGGTTGATGCCAAACTGGCCGCTCCAGGCAAGGATCACACCAAGGGCGATTACCGAACCGGGAACCGAGAAGGGAAGCATCCCCAAGAACTCTAAGATGCGTTTGCCCCGCACCTTCATCTTAACAATGACATAGGAAATCATAACCCCGGCGAACATGGTAATGACAGCCGCGCTCAACCCCAGAGTAACGCTGTTGCAGATTGCATCCCTGGTCACATTATAGTCAAAGAGGATGTATTTATAGTTGCTAAGTGAAAGATTCTCCCAAGTGAAAGGCAGTCCATAGGTCGTCAGCCCTCCTACCAGGAAAATAACCACCGTAGGCAGGACAATCGTAAAACCAATGTACCCCAGGCAGAGGATAAGAAGCGGTACGCGCAGAGCGCGCAGTTTCAGTTCCATCGGCCGGAAGCTTTTACCGCCGATAATCTGATAATGCCCCTTGCCCAGTACTTTCCCCTGCAGCCAGATGATGAAAGCCGCAGATATAATCAGTACCGTGGCAAGCACTGTACCGGTCCGTATCGAGTCAAAGCTCCCCCCGCTCTGGTGTATGCGCTCGTAAATAAGTGTCGGTATATTGTATATCCCATTTTCTATGCCAAGCACAGCGACAGTGCCAAAGTGAGCCATTGAGTAGAGCATTATCAGCAGCGAGCCTGAAAGAATACTTGGCAGCACTAAAGGAATTGTAATTTTTCTTGTGATGGTGAAAAGCCCCGCCCCCGATATGCGAGCCGACTCCTCCAGGGTCGGGTCCATGCGCTCAAGCGCGCCGCACACCTGGATGAAAACAAAGGGAAACAGATACATTACCTCTACACCGCTAATACCAAGATAGCTGTAAATATTAAAAATCGGACCGTCAAAGCCAAAATTATTCATAAAAAATTTGTTAATGAACCCGGCATTGGGGGAAAGCAGCATCTTCCAGGCGAGCGCACCGATAAATGACGGGAGCATGAACGGTACTAAGAACATGGCCTTCATAAAACCTTTGTAGGGAAGATCAGTACGCGTTACCAGCCAAGCAAAAAAAGTGCCGACGATCGTACTGCCAATCGTAGTGCCGGTAGCAATAATAAGCGAATTTATCAGGGCCTGATACGTCTGCGGTTCTGAAATAGTCTTGTAGACATCCTTGAGGTTGAACTCACCGTTCACCCAGAAGGCATTGAACAAAATCAAAAGAACCGGAACAGCCACCACAATAACCAAAATGGCAATGGAGAGAAACAGTATAACCTGCGCCACGCCAAAATTGCTCTTTTGCGTGATTGATTTCATTGCTTCACCTCCTTCAGGCTCTCAGCGTTGAACCACAGGAGGCTCCGGAAGCTGATGACGCAAGTCTCCCCTTCTTTGAACATAAGCCCCTTGGAAATGGCCGCGTGTGTCTCTATGCTTGTGCGTAAATGGGCGCCGTCCACCTCAATGAGATAATCCATCGTCGAGCCAAGGAAGTTGGCACGCTTGACCACGCCTCTGAGGCCGGTTCCCTGCCGGGTAATTTCCACGTCGGAGGGGCGAAAGCCCGCGACCCATTCAGGCGCGTCGCCCTTGGGCAGCTCCCAGGGAATGAGCTGTTCACCGTCGCCCACCAGATAGGATTCCCCGTCCCGCCGCACAGGGACAAAGTTCGCTATGCCCATGAAGTTGAAGATAAAAGGATCCGCCGGTCGTTCAAAAATCTCCCAAGGGTTGCTTGTCTGCCGTATCCTGCCCGTCTCGTCCATGATAGCAATGCGGTCTGAGATAGCAAGCGCTATCTCCTGATCATGCGTAACATAGAGAACTGTTATATTCAGCTTGCGCTGCAGCTCTTTTATTTCAAACCGCATTTCTTCGCGCAGATTGGCGTCAAGATTGCTCAGCGGCTCATCCAACAGCATCACGGACGGTCTGGCGACAAGCGCACGGGCCAGGGCCACACGCTGCTGCTGACCGCCGGAAAGCTCCGAGGGCAGACGGTGCTCGAGGCCGCCCATCCCAACCATCTCGATTGTTTCCATTACCCGATCCCGCAGCTCGTTTTTCGACCGTTTGGCAATTTTTAAAGGATAACCGACATTGTCAAATACAGTCATATGCGGCCAGACTGCGTAATCCTGAAAGACGATGCCAAGCCCTCTGCGGTCGGGAGGAATATTTATACCCCCCGCCGTGTCTGTAACGACAATATTATCAATGGATATTCTGCCGGCATCCGGAATCTCAAAACCCGCAATAAGCCGCAGCAGCACGGTTTTACCGCAACCCGACGGCCCCAGCAGGGTAAAACATTCACCCTGCTCAATGGCAAGTGTAAGATCGTTGTGTACCTGATGCTTGTCGTAACTCTTCGCTACACCTTCTACCCGGATTATTTCCATACTCTACCCTCCAAAATTTCAAACATTTCAATAAATAAAACAGCGGAACGGAACGATCCGCCCCGCTGAAGTAAGCAGGAAGTTTTGTTACAATTATTTTTTCACCTGCAGTATTTCAGTAAACTTCTTTATCGTTGCTTCCTTGGTGGTCAGAGCCTCGTTATAGTCTATCTTGATGGCGCGCTTCAACGCTTCAGCCGCCTCCGGCAGATTGAATTTTTCCGGGCTCTTCACGTCCGGGCGTACGGAAATCGTACCCTCAGCGGCAATAAGCGCCTGAGCTTCCGGACCGAGAAGATAGTCGACAAATTTCTTCGCTGCGTCAAGCTTGGCAGTCCCTTTGAATATAGCCACCGGACTGGGCACAACCAAAAGTTCCGGCGGATAGTACAGGGCAATATGCGCGCCCTTTTTAATCTTGCTGTTTGTTATGTAATCAACGGCAAGACTGGCAGCAAGTTCACCCGAGGCGGTGTCGTCAACAACCTGACCCGACCCCTTGCCTATTCTGGCCTGATTCGCGTGCAGTTTCTCAAAAAACTCCCAGCCGAACTGCTTTTCCAGCAAAGCGACACTCATGTAGGATGTTCCGGAAAGAGCGGGATCCGCTATGGCGAAGGCCCCTTTATATTCCGGTTTTAACAGATCGGACCACTGAGTAGGCGGGGTCTTAATTTTGTCTGTGTTGATGGCTATGCCCAGTGTTCCCAGCCGAGCCGCGGTAAAAGATCCATCATAATCTTCAAAAGGATTGACGATCTCACCTAAGAGCGGCGACTTGTATTGTTCCAGGATTCCCTCTTTCTTCATACTGTAGAAATCGGGAACCTCACTTGTCCAGATAACGTCTGCCAGAATATGGCCGCTCTGCCGCTCTGCCGCGATTTTGGCCATGAGCTTGCCGGCGCCGGCGGACTGATAATCTACCTCAATGCCGGGATTTTTCTGCTTGAAACCTTCAACTATCCCTTTGATGAGAGATTCCTTCATGGACGTGTAGATGATAAGTTTATTTCCGTCTGCGGCACCGGGAGCTTGCGCTTTTTTATCGTTGCCGCCGCAACCGGCAAGCAGGATACTGCACAACATGATGAACGCTAACAAAAGAATACTTTTTTTTCTCATTTTCCCGAAATCCTCCTTGTGTAAGTTATTGGGTACACCGGAAAAAGGTAGAAACTTTACTTGTCTACCCATGAAAAAAACAGCCTTTTGTGCTTTTTCTAAATTATCGCACAATTAAAGGCTGTAATGTAGCGGAAAAATCCCCTAACTTACTGTCGGAAAAATCCCTTACAAAGGTTATTTATTCGACAATAAACCGTACTTCAGGGCGTAACTTACCAAATCACTCCTTTTGGTTGTTTTCAGTTTCTCCGTTAGCCGTACTTTATACGTATCCACTGTTTTAATACTCAGCGATAGTCTTGCCGCTACCTCGGCCAGGGAATATCCATGGGCAACAAGCCGCAAGACTTCCCGCTCCCTGGGACTGAGCAGAACGTAAGGAGCTTTTTTATCAATCGTTTCCTGCTCCTGGTTTAGTAAATCGTGCAGCAATAGACTGGAATCTTGTTGGCTGAGGTAAAGCTCACCGGCTTGCACCGACGCAATCGCTTTGAACAAATCAGTGTCCGCCGCGCTTTTATGGACGTAAGCAGCGGCTCCTGCCTGCATTGCCCGCTTTATATAACTCTCATCTTCGTGCATCGTCAGCACAATCACCCTGGCATCAGGATGACGGCTTTTGATCTCCTTGAGACATTCAATCCCACTCATATTCGGCATTGATAAGTCAAGCAGCAGAATATCTGGTTTAAGCTGCTCAAACAGCTGTATTGTCTGCTCACCATCCGCCGACTCTCCCACCACCAGCATATCCGGATTCCGCTGCAGCAGCAGTTTCAAGCCGGAGCGAAGCAGCTTATGATCATCCGCCAATAGCAATTTTAGCTTTTGTTTCACGATAGCTCTCCTTTCACTGGGTGGTATTGAGGAATCGCAATGAAAAGTTCCGTGCCGCCGCCGGGGGACTGTCCGATATCTAGCCTTCCCTGCAGCAGTTCCACCCGTTCACGCATTCCATATAATCCAAGCCGATGTTCTTTCTGGGCCCGAATTAAATCAGAATCGGTAATGCCCCTGCCATTGTCAGCTATAGCGACCATAATCCGCTCGGGCTGAAAGGTGATATCAATTGACACAGTAGTTGCGCCGGAGTGCTGAACAACATTATTTAAGCTCTCCTGGACAATTCGGTAAAGGGCCACAGCAATTTGGCCATCTACCGAAGTTTGCCGGCCTGATGTATTTAGGTCAATGTCTAGCCCATGGCGGCTGGCGAATTTCTCACTATATCGTTCTATGGCTGCGACTAGCCCGAGATCATCCAGCGCCGGCGGTCTTAGCTCAACTGCCAGATCGCGAACCTCCCGCAAAATATTGGCGGCAACGTCGCGCCCCAGAAGCAAAGCATCTTTTTGCTCCTGATTTGATGCATCTTCCGCTAGAACCCGCATTGTCAGCATAAGCGAGGTTAGCGCCTGACTTGTTTCATCATGCAGTTCGCGAGAAATCCGCTTGCGCTCGTCTTCCTGCGCTGTCATCAGCTTTGTAATCAAAGTATCCCGCAGCTGTTCCTTGACACGCAGCTCGCCCAGCAAAATTTCCTTATCAGCGCTAGCCTTTATCAGGCTGGCCGCCATTTCGTTAAAAGCGACGGCCAGCTTGCCGACCTCGCCGGTATCACGGATATTGGCCCGAATTTTTAGATTTCCCTGGGTTATTGATTCGGCAACTTCCGCCAGATCGCGAATCGGTTTTGTAATCAGCGCCGATATCCGGCTGGATAAGAATACAGCCAGGGCGCAAACAATAAAGACAGTAAACAACACGTCCCTTGCATGCTGATGAATCGAGTTCCGCGTGTACTTTTCGGTCATGCCGACCCGAACATAACCGACGGCTCCATTTTCAATGGGAACAACAATATCATGGATAAGCCCTTCGTCAGAATTAAATGCCGTTATTTCTTGCTGCGTAAAATCGGGCATATCATCCAGCAGTCCCGCGGGTATGCCCCCGTGAAAAGTATGCGCCAGCAAACGCTGGTTGCTGTCGATAATTAAAATATACCGCACATCTTCGCTGCTGGCGGCTGTCTGAGCCGCCAGCTCATAGAGATTGTACAAATCTTCCATCAATATATAATTTCCGCCGGCCAATGCTACGTGATTGGCGATCTCGGTGCCGCGCTTTTGCAGCTGCTGCGAAACAACATCGTCAAGCGAGTCCCAAACAATTAAACCGATAGCAACGCTAAGCAGCGCGATGATAAAAAGTGCCATCGCCAATATCCGGTAATAAACCGACAACCGCGGCAGCCTCATAACTCCTCTCTTCCTTCGCGCAGCATCAGCCGAATCGGTTCAAACAGCTCCGGCTGAGGCGGCACGAACCGGTCAATCGACAATCCTTGCAGTGCCGGCGTCATATACGGGTATTCATGCATGCTGAGCAGGGCTTTGCGCAAGCTGTCCCGCTGTCTCTGGCTTACACTTTTACCCGCTACTACCGGGCCAATCCCGGCAGGCGGCGAAACAGCAATAATCTTAACAGCCTCCGCCAGCTCCGGCTGTTTTTCTTTCGCCCTATCGTATACCAGCCTGGTAACAGGCGCACCATCGACGACCTTGTTGGCAACGGCGCGAAGAGAATTATCATGACTATACGTGTAAATATAATGTCCGAAAAACGTTTCCGGCGTCTGGTTCCTGTGTCGCAGCATTTGTACTAAAAATGTGTAACCGGAATAACTTAACGGGTCGGTAAAGGCGACCGTCTTGCCTTTAAGATCCGCTATGTCGTTTATTCCGCTATCCTTCGCTACAATAATATACCCTTGATAATAGGGCAGCCCCATCCGCTGCTGCGATGCCAGCATCTCAATCTCGTCAAAGCCACTGTAAGCCGCATATTCTCCGGATGAGAAAAAAGCAATGTCCGCGCCGCCATTTAGGAGCAGCAGTGCAATCTCTGCATAACTTTTTCGCTGAATCAGGATGACCGGCCTATCCACATGCTGGCCGAGAAAATTAGCTATCGAGCGGTAATGCATTACGGTCTCCTGCGGCAATAACACAGAGGAAATCGCCACCCGCAAAGCCTGAGAATCCGTGCTGACGGCAGAAACAGCCGGTGCCGGTTCCACCTTCTTAAAATCAATGTACTTATCCTTACCCGGGAAAGAGCCGCATCCTGTGCAGACAGCAAGCAGAATCGTAAGTAAGCAAACCAGCCGCATTTTTTTAAAATTCATAATCCACTCACCCCATAAGAGAGTGCATTTTCTTCGCTTCATTATTGCTTCATTATTATATTTATTCGCTCGGGAAATGGTATTTCCTGCATAAATTGGCTAATTCTCGCTACTATCAGCCTCAACCCTAGCTTACAGCGCGCACCTCCGTCTTCTTGTCTCCCGACAAAGCCGCCTTATAGCAATTGTCATTATCAAAAAAGAGCACCCCATGCTCCTAAGATTGCTTCGTCGTGCCGCCTCGCAATGACAAATCTCCCCTAATACATGAAAGGACGGCTAAGCTTAGCCGTCCTTTCATGTATTAGCCTAAATTATAAGTGCTTAGCCGATGCGTTCGATGTCGGCGCCGATTCCTTTCAGCTTGTTCACAAGATTGTCATAGCCGCGGTCGATATGATGAATGTAACCGACCTCGGTTTTTCCCTCCGCAGCCAGTCCTGCCAATACCATGGCGGCACCGGCCCGCAAATCGGTGGCTTTAACCGGACAGCCGGTCAACGTGGCCACACCTTCCACAACTGCACTGCGCCCTTCAATCTTGATACAAGCTCCCATCCGTTTCAATTCGTCCACATGCATAAAGCGATTTTCAAATACCGTTTCACTCACTACACTGGTTCCCTTGGCAATGGCTGCCATGGCCATAAACTGAGCCTGCATATCGGTGGGAAAACCCGGATAAGGCAATGTCTTAATATCCACCGCCCGGAAATTGCCGTCACCCCAGACCCTCACACCGTTAATATCTTCCTCAATACAAACACCGGCCTCCTTCAGCTTGGCCACTACCGGCTTCAGATGCTCGGTCAATGCATTTTCAATCCAGACATCGCCGCCGGTCATGGCGGCGGCCACCATATAGGTGCCTGCTTCGATCCGATCGGGAATGACAGTGTAATCCATTCCTCTGAGCTCGTTCACACCTTCAACTTTAATCACATTCGTGCCGGCACCGCGAATCCTGGCTCCCATGACGTTCAAATAGTTGGCTAAATCGACAATTTCCGGTTCGTGAGCCGGATTCTCCAGGATGGTCTGGCCCTTTGCCATACTGGCCGCCATGATAATATTTTCCGTTGCACCAACACTGGGAAAATCCAAATATATCCTCGCTCCCGTTAACCCCTGGGGTGCTTTTGCTTCAATATACCCATGCCCGATATCAATATCGGCGCCCAAAGCTTCAAACCCTTTCAGATGCAAATCAATTGGCCGGGTGCCAATTGCGCAGCCGCCGGGTAAGGAGATCTTTGCTCTTCCCCGTCGGGCCAGCAGCGGTCCCATTACTAAAAAAGAAGCCCGCATTTTCCGTACCAATTCATAAGGCGCCTCACAACTGGTCAGGTTGGAACTGTCAATATAGAGTTCATTCTTTTCCCGCCGCACACCTACGCCCAAATGCTGCAGCACTTCCGAAAAAGTGCGGACATCCTCCAAATCGGGAACTTCATCAAGGATACTGGGCGTAGTCCCCAGCAAGGCGGCAGCGATAAGCGGCAGCACCGCATTTTTAGCACCACTGATTTTTACAGTACCGGATAGTCTATTACCTCCGCGTATGACTAGCTTTTCCATAACTTCCTCCCACACAAACTACTATAAATGCCCTCCTGCAATAATAACCGCTAATACTCCCTGGTAATTACCGGGGAGCCGACTATGACATATGTACGATCATCATACGGACTGTAGCGCATGGCCAAATTTAAATTCACCTTATTGCTTCCGACTTGCAAAAAATCGGAAATGGCTGGCGAAAATCCTGTATAACTGGCAAAATTAGTATACCTCGTTCTGTCAACGGCAGTTCCCTTCGCGGCGGCAAACCCATTTTCCAACCGCTCGTTCCAGTCTCCATCCTTTAGTTTACCATTAAGCCAGCCGACCAGGCAAGAGGAAATACGCGGCGAGCCGCCAAAATTCTTCAAAATACCGGTTATTGCCGCATGCCATTGCAGCAGTTCCCTGTTTTGTTCCGGTTTTGTCTCAATATTAATTACTACATAAACACCACTGTTTTGTTGGCTACCAACCGGCCGGATGCTTTTCGCCGCAACAACCCCATGAAAGTGATCGGCAGTAACCTCCGCCCGAAGGATTTGCTGCTGTCGATTTTTACTGCGCGAAACTTGATAATCAGCAGGGGTAAACCCCAACTGATCCATAGCGATTGTCACCACTCTTTCTAAATAGGCTTCATCGGCTTCCTGCAGGGGCAGCCTGGCCCAGCCGTTGACCGACAACTCCTCAGCCTTGGCGCCTGTCGCCAGCATAGCAGCACTGAGGGGCTCCGGTTCTTCTGCAGCACTACGCTGCTCATAAGCAAACCAAACTATGACGACCAGTATCATCCCTAAAATAAGACCATAGCGAAACCGATTCATTCTCCCGCTCCCCTTCACCGGCGAAAAAATTTTGCTGTTAATTTCATTCTTGCCAGTTTTTAGGGGAGATATACAAGACAAATTATGCTAATCAAGTTCCCTTGTATCTGAATTTAAACAATCGGCTGCTAGTACCAAAATGAGACTGCCGGCAGGCTTATTGCCGCCAAGCAGTCTCAAAAATGCTCTCAAACCTGTCTATTGCTGATGTTTGGCCACCTGCAGGCGAATCATGGCCCGGTGCAAGGCCGCTTCCGCCCGGCTGACATCAATGCCTTCCCTGTCGCCTTTAAGACGATTCTCTGCTCTTGCTTTAGCCGCTTCCGCCCGTGCCACGTCTATATCGCCAGGCAGTTCGGCACAATGAGCCAAAATCGTTACCTTTTCCGGCAGCACTTCAATAAATCCGCCGCAGAGTGAAACTTCCGTTTCCCCGTCATCCGTAAGGAGCCTGAGCGGCCATATTACCAAGCCCGCAACCAAAGCTGCGTGCCCGGGCAGCACACCGATATCGCCGGCAGTAGTCCGGGCAATCACCATGTTGACATCATCAGAGTAAACGATCTTTTCGGGGGTAACAATATCCAGCCGGATTTTTTTAGCCACCTGTTATTCCCCCTTTACTTTTTTCGCCTTTTCCACCACTTCGTCAATTGAACCGACCATGAAGAATGCCGTTTCCGGCAAGTCATCATATTTGCCGCTGAGAATCTCTTTAAAACCGCGAATGGTTTCTTTCAGCGGTACATATTTACCGGCCATATTGGTGAAGGTTTCCGCCACAAAGAACGGCTGGCTGAGAAACCGCTGTATTTTACGGGCCCTGGACACCGTCAATTTATCTTCGTCAGACAATTCTTCCATCCCCAGAATGGCAATGATATCCTGCAGTTCCTTATACCGCTGCAGGACTTCCTGCACGCCTCTGGCTACCTGATAATGCTCTTCGCCGATAATGTTAGGATCAACAATCCGGGAAGTGGAATCCAGAGGATCAACCGCCGGATAAATCCCCAGTTCAGCAATCTGCCGGGACAGTACGGTAGTCGCATCCAGATGGGCAAAAGTTGCAGCCGGCGCCGGATCGGTCAAATCGTCTGCCGGCACATATACGGCCTGTACCGAAGTAATGGAACCCTGTTTAGTAGAGGTAATCCGTTCCTGCAAGGCACCCACATCCGTACCCAAAGTCGGCTGATAGCCAACGGCCGAAGGCATGCGGCCGAGCAGTGCCGATACTTCCGAACCGGCCTGGATAAACCGGAATATATTATCAATAAACAGCAACACATCCTGACCGCCCACATCGCGGAAATATTCCGCCATAGTCAGGCCGGTCAGGCCAACCCGCATTCTGGCTCCCGGCGGTTCATTCATCTGTCCGTATACAAGAGCCGTTTTTTCAATAACACCGGACTCCTTCATCTCTGTCCAGAGATCATTTCCTTCCCGGGTACGCTCTCCCACGCCGGCAAATACGGAAAAGCCGCCATGCTCAGTGGCAATATTGCGGATCAGTTCCATAATCAATACCGTCTTGCCAACTCCGGCACCGCCAAATAAGCCGATTTTACCGCCCCGGGAATAAGGGGCGATCAAATCCACGACTTTAATTCCGGTTTCCAGAATCTGTGTCGATGTTTCCTGCTGTTCAAAGCTAGGTGCCGGACGGTGAATCGGCCAATAGTCATCGGCCTGAACCGGCGCCGGATTATGGTCCACTGTCTCGCCCAAAACATTAAACACCCGGCCCAGAGTCGCTTTACCCACCGGAATTTTAATCGGCAGACCTGTATCGGTTGCCACCATCCCCCGGGTAAGCCCATCGGTGGAGGACATGGCCACACAGCGGATCGTATTATCACCAAGATGCTGCATAACTTCTACCGTCAGGTGAATGTCCACATCACCGGCTTTCCCGTTGATGGTGATTGCATTATAAATGGCGGGCAGCTGTTCCGGGGGAAATTCAATATCAACGACAGGTCCAATTACTTGTACCACTTTACCGGTATTCAACAGTCTTTCCCCTCCTTGTTATTTAAGCGCTTCGGCGCCGCCCACAATTTCGGAAATCTCCCGAGTAATGGTCGCCTGACGCACTTTGTTATAATTAAGCACCAATTTAGAAATTAATTCTTCGGCATTTTCCGTTGCCGATCCCATAGCTGTCATCCGGGCAGCCAGTTCACTGGCTGCCGACTGCAGGAGTGCCCCGTAAATCACTGTTTCCAGATATTTCGGCAGCAGCAAATCCAGCACTTCACCAGCCGAAGGCTCGAACAGGTATTCATGATGCCCTGTGGCCCCTTCCACTGTCGGATGAGCAACGGGCAGCAGCTTGATGGTAACCGGTTGATGATTCATCGGTGACAGAAACTGAGTATAACTCAGCTGAATCTCATCATAGTCGCCGTTCTGGTAGCCATCCGCCATAGCTGCAGCTAGCTGCCGGGCATGATCATATGTCGGTTTTTCCGAAAAGCCGGTATACTCCTGATCAATCGAATAGCCCCGACGCTTAAAATAATCTCTGGCTTTTCGCCCTACCACAATCAGCCGGGCGGTTCCTTTGTCAATTATCTGGGGCTGAACTTCTTTGAACAGGTTGGAAGAATAAGCGCCGGCCAATCCTTTATCGGCACTGAGAATCAAATAGCCGGTTTGCCGAACCTCCCGCTCCTCAAGGAGAGGATGGGAAATATCTCCGGCACTCTGAGCCACGCCAGCTAATACCTGCCGGATTTTTTCGGTAAAGGGACGGCTGGCAATAGCCCGCTCCTGAGCCCGCCGAAGACGGGCTGCGGCAACCATCTTCATCGCTTTGGTAATCTGTTCAATGCTTTTTACACTTTTGATGCGGCGGCGTATATCCTGGGTACTAGGCATTTATATCACCTCGCAGCCGCTTGGTTTTTTTCAAAACTGACAAAGGTATCTTTAAACTCTTTAATAGCCTTTTTCAAGGCTGTTTCCGTTTCGGCATCAAGAACCTTCTTTTCCCGGATACTCTTACCGATTTCGGTATAATTGGAACGCATAAATTTGATATAATCCTGTTCAAATTTGGTTACATTCTCTACAGCCACGTCATCCAGATAACCATTAACCGCTACATAAATGATCATGGCCTGTTCTTCTACCGGCACCGGTGAATACTGAGGCTGTTTCAGCACTTCCATGGTACGCTGTCCTCTGTCCAGCAATGCTTTGGTAGCTTTATCCAAATCGGAACCGAACTGGGAAAAAGCCGCTAATTCCCGGTACTGAGCCAAATCAAGCCGCAGCCGTCCAGCCACCTGTTTCATAGCTTTAATCTGAGCCGAACCGCCTACCCGGGACACGGACAAACCAACATTAATGGCCGGCCGGATACCAGAGTAGAATAATTCGCCTTCCAGAAAAATCTGCCCGTCAGTAATCGAGATTACATTCGTAGGAATATAGGCCGAAACATCGCCGGCCAAAGTTTCGATGATCGGCAGTGCGGTAATGGAACCGCCGCCAAGTTCGTCGGAAAGTTTCGCCGCCCGCTCCAGCAGCCGGGAATGCAAATAAAATACATCGCCGGGATATGCTTCCCGTCCCGGCGGACGCCGCAACAGGAGGGACATGGCCCGATAGGCTGTAGCATGCTTTGACAGGTCGTCATAGACACATAATACGTGGCCGCCCTTGTACATAAAATACTCGCCCATAGCAACACCGGAATACGGAGCCAAGTACTGAAGCGGCGCACTGTCGGAAGCCGAAGCAGCGACAACAATCGTGTATTCCATCGCCCCGCCTTCTTCCAGGGTACGTACCACCCGGGCAACAGTGGACGCCTTTTGACCAATGGCCACGTAAATGCAAACAACTCCATGGCCCTTTTGATTCAATATAGTATCAATGGCAATTGCCGTTTTACCGGTACCCCGGTCGCCGATAATCAATTCCCGCTGGCCGCGGCCAATGGGAACCATGGAATCGATAGCCTTCAGGCCGGTTTGCAACGGTTCTTTAACCGACTGACGGTCGGCAATACCCGGCGCCGGATATTCCACCGGACGAAATTCGGTGGTAGCAATAGTACCTTTGCCGTCAATGGGCTGGCCTAAGGCATTAACTACCCGTCCGATGAGTCCCTCGCCTACCGGCACTTCCATAATCCGGCCGGTACGGCGTACGGTATCCCCTTCTTTGATAAGGGTTTCCCCGCCCAGCAGTACTCCGCCGACGTTATCTTCCTCCAGATTGAGTACCATTCCGTATACGCCATGAGGGAACTCCAGCAATTCGCCGGCCATCGCTTTCTGCAGGCCGTGGATACGGGCAATTCCATCACCAACCTCAATGACCGTACCGACGTCATCGACATTAAGATCCACCTGATAGTGCTCTATCTGCTGTTTGATGATAGCCGTTATTTCTTCTGGCCTCATTTTCATGTTGCGTTTGTCACCCCAATCTTTGTCACTTGCCCAGCAGCGTGGTTTTCAGCATTTCCAACTGACGTACCACACTGCCGTCAATCAGCTTATCCCCCATTTTTACGATAACCCCGCCTAAAAGCCGGGGATCGATACTGGTTTTCAGTACCATGTTTTTTCCGGTTACGGCACTTAATTTATCTGCCAGAGCCGCATGCTCAGCATCGCTTAACGGTTTTGCCGTGGTTACCTCAGCCTCGGCAATATTTCTTGCCGCATTGGACAGGTTGCAATACTCCCGGACAATGGCCGGTAAAATAGCTTCCCGCCGTTTATCAATTAAGAGCAGTAGAAAGGTATGAACCATTTCACTCAGTTCCTGTTTAAAGATCCGGCTGACGGTTTCCTTTTTTGCTGCAGCCAGTACCTGAGGATGGTAGAGAAAAATAGCCAAATCAGGATTGTCTTCAATGGTCTCTCCCACCATCTGCAGTTCAGTTTCCACCTGTTCCAGCAGATTGTTTTCTGCCGCCAGTTCATATACGGCCTGAGCATACTTTTGCGCCAGCTGTTCCACTAGCATGGCAAACCACCTATTTTCTCATTATCCAGCTTTTCAATAAAATTAGCCACTAACTTGGCTTCTGCCGCTTCATCCAGGTTTTTCTCAATAATCTTAGTTGCGGCAGCCATCGAAAGAGTCACCACTTCACCCCGCAGCTGAGCAAACGCCCGTTCCCGCTCCCGGCTGATTTCTTCCTGAGCGGTTTTCAGCATTCTGGCATGTTCGGCCCGGGCCTCTGCCAAAATTTCTTCTTTGCTTTGCTCTGCTGTCCGCACGGCTTTTTCCACAATAGTCTGAGCCTGTGTACGGGCGGCCATCAACTGCTCCTGATACTCCCGTTTTAGCTGCTCGGCAGCGATTTTTTCCCGCTCCGCCTGCTCCATACTGGCGGCAATCTTATTTTTCCTGTCATCCAGTACCTTTATCAACGGTTTATAGGCTACTTTCGTCAATATGACCACCAAGATGAGGAAATTTATGATCTGCGCTATAAGCGTCGCATTTAAATCAATCAAGCAGGGCACCTCCTCTGTCCGGCGTGTAAGGGAGGCGACGGCAGGACAAATCCCTCCGCCGCCCTATTACGCTGTTGTTACTTTATCATCGGATTGGCGTAAAGCAGTACAATAGCAATAACTGCCGCAATAATCGGAATGGATTCAATCAAGCCCACCGAAATCAGCATATTTACTAAAATAGTACTCTTTGCTTCCGGTTGTCTTGCAATGCCCTCAACGGCTTTCGCAGTTACGGACCCGTCACCAATACCAGCGCCGACCGCGCCCAAACCTATAGCCAAGCCTGCCCCAATAAAAGCTCCTGCAACCATAATGGCATGTTCCATGATGCCCCCTCCTTTCCTTCTCAGCTACCCTTTAAACAAGTATCAAGCTATATATCTCAAATGTTAGTATTAATCGTCCCGAAGAGAATTTGCTAAGTACGACATCGACAGCATGGTAAAAATAAAAGCCTGCACAGCACCGACAAAAACACTAAAAGCCAGCCATGCTGTCGGAATCACATACGGCACTAAAATGCCTAAAATAATAATCAACACTTCCCCAGCCAGAATATTGCCGAAAAGACGGAAAGACAGCGTGATCGGTTTGGCCAGTTCCTCAATGATATTAATCAAAACAAATGGTATAAAGGGTTGAAAGAAACGCTTGATGTATTTGCCTCCCCCCCTGTGTACCACCTCCAGTCCATGCACCAGAATAATCACCATCAACGCCAGCCCCAAGGTGGTATTCAAATCACTGGTGGGTGATGTAAAGCCGGGAATCAATCCCAGCCAGTTGGCTACCAGTAAAAACAAAAACAAGGTAATAATCAGCGGCGCCAGTTTCTTGCCATTAGGCCCCATGGTCGCTTCAATCTGGTCAAGCAGAGCCACTACCGCCATCTCCAGCAGGTTTTGCCAGCGGCGAGGCACCAGACGGATTCCCCTGGTAGCCACAAAAGCCAGCAAAATCACAATTCCCATTGCCAGCCAGGTCATCCTCAATGTATCAATATTAAAGGTAAGGCCTGCCCAATAAGCCAGTTGATGAACGCCTATTTCGTGCTCCATATTTTCACCCCTTTTCTTCACCGATTAAACCCACAGACGACTTGCCAATATGGCTCTTGCTGTAAATCATTTTCACAACGGGTGCTTTTTGACGGCACCCAGGAGACTTTTAAGAATCAATATCCCGCCATTCAGCAGCAGCACCACCTGCAGGGAAAGCATTCCCGCCACGGCGGCCCAGAAATGGACGGAAGGAATCTGTACCGACAAAACCAGCATCAGTAAAATAAATATCAACCGGATTGCCCAGCCAACCCGCATATAAGATACCGCCTTATGCGGCGGCAGTTCGACACTTTTACGAACCCGGCAGCTCATAAACAAAAAATAAACAATACTGGTTATCGTTCCCAGGGCCAGTCCTGACAGCCAGCTGCTGTAGCCGGCAGCATAAGCCCCGCTGCCCAGGCCAATGCCCCATAAAACAATTTGAATCACTGTACGTTTAACTGCGAAACGATATTCCTGCATATTGTGCTAGTCCTTATTCAATATCCTTTTATAAGCAGACCAGAGACCGGCAAACATCCCCAATACTATCCCGGCTATCGTTGCCCCGAAGCCGCCGTCCAGCCAGTTATCAATCAGCCGGCCGATAAACAGTCCCACCACCACTGACGCCACCATATTCAGGCCAATGATGCCCACCAAGCTAAACGCCTCAAACAGTTGCCGTTTATCATCTTTTGCCATAGCCGCTTCACCGCTGTATCCTTCTGCCGTCGCTGCCGTCTTTTATCTGCCCGCTCTGATTTTCTTTACTATACCCTCAATAGAAAAATCTTACTCTTGTTCGGCAATTCGACAATTACGATAAGCATTCGCTAATTTATTGCTATTTCCTGCTAATTCAATTTTATAATTCATAACATTTTATCAGACAGCATCCCCCGATTCCGGCTTTGTTAAGCAATGTACTGTAAAAACCAAATTGGTACTCACTGTTACAAAACCATCTTATGCCTATTTTCAATATGTGTCAATGATAAATAATTTTGAATTAGAAAAAAGCTGACTGCTCCTGCTTCGATATACCAGGTGTCATCAGCTGATTATTGCCTTATTTCTTATAACTGCCGAAATGGCCGGGCTTTTCCGGGGAAAAGCCGTATTTCCACAGAATAGCCTTAACAATGCGGTCGGCTGCCTGACCGTCGCCGTAAGGATTGCAGGCATTGGCCAAACGGTCATATTCTGTCCTGTCGGCAAGCAGCCGCTTGGTTTCCTGATATACCCGTGTTTTATCGGTGCCAATCAGTTTCACCGTACCGGCATCGATCGCTTCCGGCCGTTCTGTCGTATCCCGCAACACCAGTACCGGTTTCCCCAGGGCGGGAGCCTCTTCCTGAATACCGCCGGAATCGGTAAGCACCAGATAAGCCCTTGCCAAAAGATTGGCAAAAGGCTGGTAATCCAATGGATCGATCAGATGAACCCGTTCCCGTTCGCCCAGTTCACTGTTCACAACTTCCCGCACCCTGGGATTCCTGTGAACCGGGAAAATAACTTCCACATCCTCAAATTCCGCCACAATATCCCGCAGTGCCTGATACACATGGCGCATCGGCTCACCCAAATTCTCCCGGCGGTGAGTCGTCACCAAAACAATCCGTTTACTGGTATAATCAATATCCGTCAGCAGAGGATCCGTAAACTGGTAATCCTGCTGCACTGTTGCCAAAAGGGCATCGATCACTGTATTGCCGGTCACAAAAGTTGCTGTTTCAGGGATCCCTTCCCCCAACAAATTTTTTTGAGCCGTCAGGGTGGGAGCAAAATGCAGATCCGTTAAAGCTCCGGTCAGTTTCCGATTCATCTCTTCCGGAAAAGGAGAATACTTATTGCCCGTCCGCAGTCCTGCCTCCACATGACCGACAGCAGTCTGATTGTAAAAAGCAGTCAGCGCTCCGGCAAAGGTAGTTGTGGTATCCCCGTGCACCAGCACAATATCCGGCCGTTCCTTTTGAATCACCGAATTCAGTCCCTGCATCGCCCGGCAGGTAATATCAAACAAAGTCTGCCCCCGAGCCATAATATCCAGGTCATACTGAGGTTCTATCTGAAATAAATGCAGCACCTGATCCAGCATCTCCCTGTGCTGGGCGGTTACGGCAACAACCGGAATAATCGCTTCCGGATACTTTGCCAGTTTCAAAACCACCGGAGCCATCTTAATTGCTTCCGGGCGAGTGCCGAATACGGTCATAACTTTAATGCGCGACATGAAATCGCTCCCTTCCGACTGGTTACAGTAGTGCGAGAAAAGGTGCTAGCATTTCGCCGGCTCATAGCACGTAGCGAAAAATGCAAGCTTTCCTTCCTGAAATCAAAACCTCAACTATTATCATGTCTATGATACCGAAAATAAGGCGGGCATTACGCCCGCCTATATAACCATTTTAATGACTTTCCACCGATTTGGTGGCTTTTAAAACACCGATCTTTTTGGCGCCGAAAAAGGCGAGCCCAAGCAGCCCGATAAGAATCAAAGCCCCCAAAGCATGATTCACTTCAGTCAATGCTATAGCGCTTAATCCCAGACAGCCGCTAATGACATACATCAACAGCACCGCTTCTTTCTGAGTCAGCCCCATCTCCAGTAAACGGTGATGCAAATGCCCTTTATCCGGTTTAAAAATCGGCTTGCCGCTCATATAACGGCGGATGATCGCAAAAGCAGTATCCATAATCGGCAGTCCCAAAGCAACAATCGGCACAATCAGCGCAATCGTCGCCGCACTTTTTACCGCGCCAATCACCGATACCGCTGCCAGCATATATCCTAAAAACATGCTGCCGGTATCACCCATAAAGATTTTAGCCGGATTAAAATTATGCTGAAGAAAGCCCATGGCGCTTCCCGCCAATGCGGCACTCAAAATCACCACCATCCAGAAGTTCTGCTGCAAAGCCACCAGCAATATAGTAATCGAAGCTATGGTCGAAACACCGGCGGCTAAGCCATCCAGACCATCAATCAGGTTTACGGTATTAGTCAAACCGACTACCCACAGAATGGTAAGGGGTATAGAGAAATACTCCACATAAATCATATCGCCAAAAGGATTGGTAAGCCAGTCAATGCGTATGTCAAACAGTATCAGCACCGCAGCAGCAATAATCTGTCCCATCAGTTTTACCTTTGGCGACAACTGTTTCAAATCATCTATAATACCAACAATCAAAATAATCGTTCCACCGGTTAACAAGCCCAATATCTCCCGGCTCATATGCACACTGGCCAAAACCGCGATGACAAAACCGGCATAAATCGCCAAGCCGCCCATTCGGGGAATCGGTTTGGTGTGAACCTTACGGGCATCCGGCGCATCCATGGCACCGGCCTTCTCCGCCAGTTTCTTAATTTCCGGCGTTATAAAATACGCCACAGCCAAAGCTATGGTAAACGTCACTACATAGGTCTGCATAATTTTAACACCTCATTTCTAGACAACACCTTCATTTTACATCACCTGTCAGAAACTTGTCAAATCGCACTTGATTACCCATAATCAAACTATATCAGCCAATTTCATCACCAATAACTATATTCATTGGATACAAGCAATAGAACGGGGAATCGGCTCATAGCTCATAGCTCATAGCTCATAGCTCATGGCTCATGGCTCATGGCTCATAGCTCATAGCTCATGGCTCATGGCTCATGGCTCATGGCTCATAGCTCATAGCTCATAGCTCATAGCTCATAGCTAAAAAAGTATAGCATATCATCAATAGTTTGTACATAGAAAGTGTTTCTATCTGAAAAGCGATAAAAAAGGATCTGTCATTGCGAACGATAGTGAAGCAATCTCATGGCCTTGTTTAGCAGACTGCTGCATCGTACCGTCGCGCAATGACAGTAAAAAACATTAGTTCGTTATATATACCTATAGAAGCTTTCTATTTTGTCAGATCGCTGATCAGCCGTTTGAGCTCTACCTTCTGCGTCAGCATTCCATTCTGCAGCAAAAACTCCTGGGTTTTCTCCAAATCCTCGACATCGGCAGACGTAATGGCGGGATTAAAGTCATACCAGGACACCATATTCCGGACATCTTCCACCCCAATACCGGTTTCCTCCGCCGCCATTTGGTATACTTCTTCCGGCTGCTGCTGGATGTACTGCAGGCTTTGCTGATGGACCTGCATATATCGTTTCACCAGATCAGGATGCTCCGTCAAAAATTTATTGCTGACAGCAATTACAATGGTAGCATCCAGCAGTCCTTCGCCGGTCGTCAGAATATGAGCCCCGCCAGCCAGCGCTTTCGGTACCGCCGGACCGGCAACCAGCGCCGCATCCACATTGCCGGAGAACATGGCCGCCATCCCCTGGGGGATGCCCATATTAATAAAGGCGGCATCATCCGCCGTCATTCCCGCTTTGGTAAGGGACGCAAGCAGCAGCTGATGCAGAATGGTTCCCTTCGGCCCTGCCACTTTTTTCCCCCTCAAATCGGCTGTCGTTTTAATTTGCGGGTCCCTGGCCATAATCGTGAAAGCTTTCGGCGCCCGGCTGTAGATACCGATAATTTTCAGGTCAACGCCGTTTGCTGCCGCCAGTATGGCGGAAGTACCGCCAAGGGCATTGCAGAAATCCAGCGAGCCGGCAGCCAGCGCTTCCGTCATCTTCGGGCCTTCCGTGATTTCCGGAAACTCAACTTTGATATTATCCCTGCCAAATTCCTGTTCAAATAATCCCTGCTTTTTTTCCACAATGGACGGAACATTCAGGGGAAGTTTCACATAGGAAATATGAATCGTATCCACTTTGGGAGCTGCGCTCTTTCCGGCTGAGCCACAGCCGGAAAGAGCGAGCAGCAGCATACATATCAAACCATAAGCAAGCCATTTTTTCATTGAGTCCACCTCTTTTTATTCAATGCCGCCCTGTATTGCCCCCAGCAATTCTTCCCGCAGCCGATAAAAATCTTCACCGGAGGAATTGCGGGGATACGGAAAGGACACTGTAAATTCGCCGACAATCCCGCCATTTTCCATAATCAGCACTCGCTGGCCCAATAGTAAGGCTTCATCCACATCATGAGTAACAAACAAAATGGTTTTTTGCTGAGTTCGAAAAATATTCACTAACTCCTTTTGCAGATTTCGCCTTGTAAAAGCATCAAGCGCACTCAAAGGTTCATCCAGCAGGATAATGTCGGGATCATAGCATAAAACCCGTCCTAAAGCCGCCCGCTGAGCCATACCGCCTGACAATTGATCCGGGTAGGCGTTTTTGAATGAAGTAAGGCCCAGCATTGCCAAAAAGCGGCTTGTAGTTTGCCTAACTTTTTCCTTGCCGGCCGCCTGCCCCATTCCCAGAGCCATATTCTGTTCCACCGTCAGCCAGGGCATTAGGCGGGGTTCCTGGAATACCATTCCCACCTTCGTACCAGGCGGCGTAAAAATAATTTGGCCGGCAGACAAACTTTCCAGCCCGCCGATAACCCGCAGCAGCGTTGTTTTTCCACAACCGCTCCTGCCGACTATCGTAACGAAACTGCCATGCTCCACCGTAAGATTGACATTCGTCAAGGCATTGACCGGCTGCCCGTGGAGCGAATACTGTTTATAAAGCCCCCTTAGCACTAAAGCTGTCATGTTCCGCCTTCTTTCGATTCCATGGCAAAAGCAGCCGGGTAAGCTTGAGAAATCCGTAATCAATCACATAGCCAAACAAGCCGATGACCAGTATGCCGACAATGACAATATCCGGCCGGGAAAGCTCTTCGGCTTCAATAATCATATAGCCGATACCGGCGGAAGCAGCGATAAGTTCCGCCCCAATCAAAGCCCGCCAGCTGTATCCCAGCCCCAGCCGCATGCCCAGAATAACGGCGGGCAGTGATGCCGGCAAAATAATTTTCAGGAATTGCTGTTTCCTGCTAAAACCAAAGGATTGTCCCACCTCAATCAGCTGCGAATCGCACTGGGCAATGCCTTCCAGAGAGTTTAAGAAAATGGGGAAAAACGCTGCCAGAATAATCACTGCCATTTTGGAAGCCTCGCCAATCCCGAACCAAAGAATAAGCAGGGGAATACAGGAAATCGGCGGAACATGCCGGATAAAATTGAGGACCGGATCAAAATAAGCTTCCAGCCGCCGGTTCATTCCCAGCAGCACCGCCAGGGGAAAGGCCAGAAAAAAAGTAATAGTGAAGCCGGTAAATACCCGGTACAGGCTTGTTTCCACATGATGCACCAGTATCCCTTTTTCCAGCAGCACCGCCGCTGTATGTAATATGGCTGCCGGCGACGGAATCAAATAACTGTTGACCAGCTGCAAAGCGGCAGCCGTCCACCACCAGACGAGGAAAAAAAACGGCAGCAACAGCCCTTTTAATGGAATCATAAGATGCTCCTAAGGGTAATTTCAAACCCAGCTATTATTAACGCTGGACCCTAAGCCCTGCAGCGAGAATATCGGACGAGTCAATCTATTCCTATCGTTCTGCAACCTCGGCTTAAATACGTATTCTTCTATTAAGGCCAAAAATCCTGTTTTTGCTGCTATTTTATAGTAACACAATAGACTTTTGTTACATCATAACGACTTTTTTCGACACAATTTTCTCCTTATGTTCCTTTTTTTTCTATTATTTCTTCTTTTCTCCTATCATTCCTCCTTTTTCGCTAATGATTTTTTATAAATTCAAATTAATATAAATATTATCTAATTCATCTTTGGTGATTCCAATATAGGCCAAGGTTATGCTTGATGCCGAATGATTCAGTAATTTTTGAATCTTAATGATATCTACCCCGCTTTTATACGTCCAATAACCGAATGTTTTGCGTAAGGTATGGGTCCCGATCGCATCCTTAATTCCTATTGCCCGGGCCGCTGTATTGATAATTCTATACGCTTGTATCCTGGTAATCGGCCGATCTCCTTTTTTGCTTTTAAACAGCCATTTCCCCGCAGAATGAATATTAGCCAAATATTCCTTTATCGCTTTTTTACAAGTATCGGATAAAGGAAAATCTTTTGTTTTCCCTGTTTTTTTCTCTTTTATGATGATTCTATTTTTCTCTTTTACATCGTCTATTGTTAACAGTAATAAATCCGAAATTCGCAAGCCACTATTGATACCGAGAACAAAAAGAAGATAGTCGCGCAAATTGCTCTTTTTTAAGTAGCGTTTCATATTGTCGATCTGCTTTTTAGATCGTATCGGCTCTACATATTTCATCAAACCACATCTCCTGTTTTATGTTACTTATCATCTATAAATTATACAATATGTTACTTTAAATACAAACCTTGTTTGATGAATAAAAAAGGCGTAATGTAACACAAGTCTATTGTGTTACATTACGCCTCAAGGGATGATGATATGTTTTCTAAAATAAAAATTATAGCTTCTTTGCAAACAATGCCGGAAATAGTAAGTTCCTTTCTGAGTTTGATCGCTGATTATGATCGCTATACAGCCGAACATTCCTTTAAAGTACAACGTCTGGCCATGGAACTGGCAGCCGGCCTTGATCTTGCCGCGCCGATAATTCAGGATATATCCGACGCCGCCCTACTTCATGACATTGGTAAAATGAAGATTTCTAACACCATATTAACTAAACCCGGAAAATTAACCCATTCCGAATTTGAAATTATAAAGCGTCACCCTGAATACGGCTATCAAATCCTAAACGGGTCCCGGCAGCTGCATCATATAGCCAAAATCGTTTTGCATCATCACGAAAAATTTAATGGCACCGGCTATCCCTCAGGCAGTTCCGGCGAGGGTATCCCTTTAATTTCACGCATATTAACGCTCGCAGATGTATATGAAGCAATTACTTCCGATCGCTGTTATCGCAAGGCGATGTCCCCGCAGGAGTCATTGAAAGTGATCCGGGAGGGAAGCGGCACCTGGTTTGACCCTGTATTGGTCGACGTTTTTTTTAGAAATAAACCACCTTGATTCCCGGCAAAAATTCAGAGTACTGTTTACTCTTTTAAATAATCTCACACCCTATTAACCGCAATCTTACTACATAAAGGAGGTGAACCTGCTTCGCAAAACAAAGAAGCAGGGAAGAAATGAAAATGAATCTGACGACGAAAATGGTAGCCTATTTTCTGCTGGTTGTACTGGTGACCTCATTGGGGTTTGCCTACACCATCTGGAAAGTCAATGACGTGACGGATATAGTTACCAATGTAAATAATACCTCGCTGCCGCGGCTGCTAAAAATGAGCAAAATCAATACCAACTCCAGTGATGAATTAGCCAATACGCGGGGATATTTTATTACCAAAAGCCCGCAATTTCTCAGCGGTTACAAAAATGCGGCCGATGAAAACAGCAAGCTGGAAGAGGAATTAATTCAAACATCTACTACAGCGGAGGGAAAGCGCTTGGCTGTGGAAGTAAAAGCTTTAGATGACAAATACTCAAAAATTACTGAAGAAAAATTTATTCCTTTGGTGCAAGCCGGCCATCAGGAGGAAGCCTTGCAAATTCTGAGCAGCGAAATGAACCCCATCGCTAAAGCCTTAGATAACAAAACAGCTGAAGCTCAATCCTTCCGCAACAAGGAAATCAACGACAGTTTAAACAAGGCCGTGGAACATTCCAATCAAGCCAAAAATATCTCCATTGCTGCCGCTTTATTGTCTGCCGTTCTGGGCATTCTCATCGGCTTTTTCGCCGCCCGCCGTATGTCCCGTCCGGTCAATCAGTTAGCCGCTGTTGCCGAAAAAGTAGCCAACGGTGATTTAACGCAGCAAGTAAAGGTTACCAGTCAGGACGAAATCGGCCAGCTGGCAGCATCCTTCAATACTATGGTAACGGCGCTTAAGACACTGATCAGGCAAGTTACGGAAAACGCCGAACAGGTAGCATCATCCAGCGAAGAGCTGACTGCCAGTTCCGAGCAGTCGGCTCAGGCGGCCAATCAAGTTGCCACCTCCATTACCGATGTGGCAAAAGGCGCGGAAGAACAGTTAGCCGCAGCAAATGATACTTCCGCCGTGGTGGAACAGTTGTCGGCCAGTATTCAGCAAGTGGCCGCCAACACCAACGAGGTAGCCGGACAATCGGCCCAGACTGCCGACAAGGCCAACGAAGGAAACAAAGCGGTAGATAAAGCCGTAGAACAAATGACCAGCATCGAGCAGACGGTTACTGCCTCCGCCGAGGTAGTAACGCTATTAGGAGAGCGTTCCAAGGAAATCGGCCAGATTGTGGATACAATCTCCGGCATTGCCGGCCAAACCAACCTCCTGGCGTTAAATGCCGCCATCGAAGCAGCCCGTGCCGGTGAACAGGGCCGGGGCTTTGCCGTAGTTGCGGAAGAAGTGCGCAAACTGGCGGAACAGTCCCAGGAAGCGGCTAAACAAATTGCTTCCCTGATTAATGAAATTCAGGGCAATACCGACAAAGCAGTCATCGCCATGAATGACGGAACTAAGGAAGTTAAACTGGGAGCGGAAATCGTCAATGCTGCCGGACAAGCCTTCCGGGAAATCGCAACTCTGGTCACAACCGTATCGAGCCAGGTGCAGGAAATTTCCACCGCCATTGAGCAAATGGCAGTGGGCAGCCAACAGATTGTAGAATCGGTAAAGAAAATTGATAAATTAAGCAAAAAGGCATCCGGTGAGTCCCAGACAGTCTCCGCGGCTACGGAGGAGCAATCGGCATCTATGGAAGAAATCGCCGCTTCCAGCCAAAGTCTGGCAAAAATGGCTCAGGATCTTCAGACGGCTGTAAGCAAGTTTCAAGTATAATGGTAAAGGATGGGTGCATATCATGGCAACCGAACAACTTGTCGTTTTTCAACTGGCAGCTGAAGAATATGCTGTTTCTATAGCTCATGTCAGGGAAATCATCCGCTATAACGGGGCTACCAAACTGCCTGACACGCCTGCGTATATGGAAGGAATGATAAATCTTCGCGGCAAAATCATTCCCGTAATCGACCTTGCCGCCAAGTTTGAACTGCAGCTAGAGAAAAATTCTGATAAGCAGGCGCTAATCGTTGAAACAGCAGGCCAGGAAATGGGGATCGTGGTCGACACGGTCACGGAAGTAATACGGCTTGAAGATACTGCTATCGAAGCAGCAAATGGAATCGCAAATTCCAATCAATTTATCAGAGGCATCGGCAAAAGGGATGACCGGCTGCTGATTATACTGGATTTGAGTAAACTGTTTAACTCGGAAGAAATGAAAATGCTAAGAGCCGTAGCATAAGAATTTATTAGACTGCGGCCGGTAATTGAACCCGTAAACGAAAAGCAAGGCTTACCAACAATGATAAGCCTTGCTTTTCGTCGTTATTCCTGAGACGTAAAACTATAAGGTTTTGCTACTTGCTATCCCCACTATTTTCTTGCGGCATATGCTCACTGTCAACCCCGGCCTCCCCGGCCAGCTTTACCGCCAAGGGGTCGGGATAACCATTCTCATATACAATCCGCTTGATTCCGGCATTAATAATCATTTTGGTACAGGCGGAACAAGGCTGATGGGTACAATACAAAGTCGCGCCCTTAATCGCCACCCCATGGAAGGCTGCCTGAATAATGGCATTTTGCTCGGCATGCAGGCCCCGGCACAATTCGTGGCGCTGACCGGAAGGGATGTGATAGGTCTCCCGCAGACAGCCCGCCTCAATACAGTGAGCCAATCCCTGAGGCGCACCATTGTAGCCTGTGGTCAGCACCCGTTTATCCTTAACAATGGCGGCTCCCACCTGCCGTCTGAGACAAGTGGAACGGGTCGCAACAACCCGGACAATGTCCATAAAATATTCATCCCAGGATGGCCTGATCATTTCGTGCCAAAAATCCGATCGCCGGCATCTCCCAGACCGGGAACAATATAGCCGTGATCATTCAGTCTTTCGTCCACTGAAGCCACATAAACCTCCACATCCGGATGCTGCCGGTTGACAGCAAGCACTCCCTCCGGTGCCGCCACCAGACACATCAGCTTGATATGCTTGGCTCCTTTGCGTTTCAAAATATCCAGGGTGGCGATTACCGAACCGCCGGTAGCCAGCATAGGATCAATTACCACAAAGTCCCGTTCCTCCACATCGGTGGGCAGTTTACAGTAGTATTCCACCGGTTGCAGTGTCTTCGGGTCACGATACAAACCAACATGACCGACCTTTGCCGCCGGGATCAGTTTCAGCACGCCGCCGGTCATTCCCAGGCCGGCCCGCAGTATCGGCACAATACCGATTTTTTTGCCGGTCAGTGTCTTACAGACACATTCCGTAAGGGGCGTCGTGATCTTCGTTTCTTCCAAAGGCAAATCCCGGGTGATCTCATAGGCCATGAGCATGGCGATTTCCTCAAGCAGCTCACGGAATTCCTTCGGTCCGGTTTTGACGTCGCGAAGCAGCGACAATTTGTGCTGAACTAACGGGTGATCAATAATCTTTACCTGCATCAGTCAATGTTCTCCCCTCTAAGCCAAATTATTCATATAACGGATACTTGCCGCACAGCTTGGCGACCATGCTTACAGCGCGGGATTTCGTATAACTGTCCTCAGGCTTGCTTAGCACGGAAGCAATGATCTCCCCTACCACCAGCATGTCCTCTTCCTTCATACCCCGCGAAGTCAGCGCCGGTGTCCCGATCCGAATGCCGCTGGTCACAAAAGGACTGGCGGGATCAAAAGGAATTGTATTTTTATTCACTGTTACACCGACTTCATCCAGTAATTTTTCCGCCTGTTTGCCGGTTAAATTCTGTCCCCGTACGTCAACCAGCAGCAAGTGATTGTCCGTACCGCCGGAAACCAGAGTAAAGCCCGACTGCAGCAGCTTGTCCGCCAAAGCTTTGGCATTCTTGATAATTTGTTCCTGATACAATTTGAATTCCTCGCTCATTGCCTCTTTCAAGGCTACCGCCTTAGCGGCAATCACATGCATCAGCGGACCACCCTGGGTTCCGGGGAAAATCGCCTTGTCGATAGCCGGAGCCAGTTCGGCGCCGCACATGATCATGCCGCCCCTTGGCCCCCGTAGCGTTTTATGAGTAGTGGTCGTCACGATATCGGCATGTCCCACCGGGGTCGGATGCAGCCCCGCCGCTACCAAGCCGGCGATATGAGCCATATCCACCATCAGCAGCGCCCCGACTGAATGGGCGATTTCACCCATGCGGGCAAAATCAATTATGCGGGGATAAGCACTGGCTCCGGCGACAATCAGCTTGGGATGATGTTCCCTTGCCAGCACTTCAACTTGGTCATAATTAATCCGCTGGGTGTCTTTATCGACACCATAAGGCACAATCGTAAAATATTTGCCGGAAATATTAACCGGACTGCCGTGAGTCAAATGTCCGCCGTGGGACAGGTTCATTCCTAAAATAGTATCCCCCGGCTTGAGCAAAGCAAAATAAACGGCGGTATTGGCCTGAGCGCCGGAATGGGGCTGAACATTGACATGCTCGACGCCAAATAAAGTTTTTGCCCGGTCGATGGCCAGCTTTTCAACAATATCCACATACTCGCAGCCGCCGTAGTAACGACGTCCCGGATATCCTTCCGCATATTTGTTGGTTAATACCGACCCCTGAGCTTCCAATACTGCCTTGCTGACAAAATTTTCCGATGCAATCAGTTCCAGTTTCTGCTGCTGCCGCTGACGCTCCAAATTAATAGCTTGAGCAATTTCGGGATCAATTTGAGAAAGAATACTCATATACTAGCCTCCATATGTATGTAAAATAATATTGCCTACTCGTATACCGCCCGGACTCCGCCAATCAGTTTCGGCCTTGTCCTGGCTGCTGTCACCAACGCCTGCCCCACCTGTTTGTTTTTCAGCCTGACCGGCACGGCAACCCGCTTTAAGTGCATTCCAATCAGCGTACTGCCAATATCCAGCCCGGCGTGGGCGGAAATAAATTCCACTACCACCGGATCGGTAAAGTCCTGCATGGCCTGAGCGGCTAAAGCCCCGCCGGCATGAGGTATCGGCCGGACAGACACCTGCTCCAATTGATAGTTCTCCATAACCGACCGTTCCACTACCAATGCCCGGTTCAAATGTTCACAGCACTGGATGGCCAAATGCACCTGTGCCCCGGCACAGACTTCCGTCAAACCGTTTAATAAAGCGGCAGCCACTTCCGCCGAGCCGGCCGAACCGATTCGAGCTCCCCGTACTTCACTGGTACTGCAGCCTACGACCACAATCTGACCGGCTGTAAGCTGCGCAGTCTGCAGCAGTTCGGCCAGTGCTTCTTTCGCCTGCAAGCCAATCATTTTTAAATCCGTATCCATATCCATCACCTCAATTTTTCCTTCAGGAAGATTGCATGGTTCAATGGCACAAAGATTCCAATTTTGTAATTTTACCAACCCGGCGGCCATGACGTCCGCCGGCAAATTCCGTCTTCAGCCAGGTCATGACAATCATCCCTGCCAAGCCGGGTCCGATAACCCGTTCTCCCATGGTCAGAATATTGGCATCATTATGCTCCCGGGACATCTGAGCCGAAAAGACGTCATGGCACAATGCCGCCCGGATTCCTTTTATTTTATTGGCGGCAATGCTGACGCCAATACCGGTGCCGCATATAATAATGCCCCGCTCACACTGACCGGAAGCAACAGCCTGACCCACGCTCCGGGCAATGTCGGGGTAATCGACGGATTCTGTCGAATGAGTGCCGAAATCGTGAAATTCAATTCTATTTTCCGCTAATAATTGCTTTATCTCTTCTTTTAGATGAAACCCGCCATGATCGCTGCCAATAGCCACTAACAAAACTGACAACCTCCTTACAATCTATTCGTCATCTTTCGCCACTCAATTGCTTTTTCCTGCTAAAGCGACAATTTTTTCCCAGGACTTGTCCAACAACCGGCGGATCTGCCGGGCACATAACTGATACACTGCCGTATCACCGCCGTAAGGATCGGCAACTTCACCGGAATCGTCCGCAAACTCCGTCAGGGTAAACACTTTCTCCGCCGCTTCCGGGGCAATGGACAAAACAACCCGTTTATGTTCTGCCGTCATTGTTAAAATCAAGCCGGCGGCAGCAGTTATCTGAGCTGTAAGCAGCCGGGAACGGTGGCCGGACAAATCAATTCCCTGCCGCTCCATCGCCGAAGCCGCCCCCCGCGAAGCAGTCATCTGCCCATAAGCAGTCATGCCGGCGGAAGATACGGTAATTCGATCCGTCATGCCGGCTTGTCCGATTTTTTCCCGCAATAATGCCTCAGCCATGGGACTGCGGCAAGTGTTGCCTGTACAAACAAATACAATCTGCAGCACGGCTGCTCAACCTCCCTTTAGTATGTCCGTCCGGATTTAGAACTAGCATCTTTTTCAACAACCGCAAGCTAATCGTCAAATGGCCAATGTGGTCGACAATACATGAATTCCCAGCAAAATCAGTACCCCGCCGCCAATGATTTCCGACCGGGAACCAAAATAACGCCCGGCCCGCCGGCCCAATCCCAGGCCCACGGCTGCAATGCCGAAAATTACAACTCCCAGGATGATGCTCAGCTTTACTAAATCAACGTCCATCATTCCCATGCTGAATCCGGCCGCCAGAGCATCCACACTGACACTAAAAGCCAGCATCAGAAGAGAGGTGCCCTGCAGGGGATGTTTCTGCGGAGCATAATTTGGACTGCCCTGCAAGTTTTCTTTCATCATATATAAGCCTAAGCCAATCAAAACCAATGAGCCCACCACGCCGGCCCAGTTTTGTACCACCACAGCCGGACAATCTGTCTGATAAGAACCAAAATACTCTACCACCGTCCCCAGCCGGTGGCCCACATAATATCCCGTCAGAATCATGACAATATGAAACAGGGCAAATACTGCTGCAGCCCGCAAAATTACTTTCAGCCGCACCCGCCTCATCCCTATGGGTATGGCCACGGAAAATAAATCCGTTCCCAAGGCCACACTTAAGACAAATAATTCAACTCCGCTCACAGCCATCCCCTCCGACTAATGTATATGAGGGGCAAAGAAAGGATATGACGGGAAGGGGGAGTTGGCTGTTGGCGATGGGCTGTTAGCTATGAGCCAACAGCTAACAGCCAAAAGCCCTACACCTTAATAATCCGATACCCGCTGGCCTTGCGCAATCGATTCATAACCGCCAATCCCAATCCCGCTTCGGATATACCCTCGCCGAAAATAAGGTCTACCGGCCGATCATCAAAGGAGAGAAGCGCCGTATACAAATGTGCGGCAATTTCTCCTGCGTCCTGTCTTGAACCGTAAGCCGCCGTTCTGACTTCCGGCGGCAGCAGCGCAGCTGTTTCATCGGATACCACCGCCCCGACAGTTTGTCCGTTGGCGAGGGCCTGTTTGATTTCCTGATGCAGCCGCTTTACCAAAGGACCGGCGGCTCCCTCCAGCAGCGTCATCGGCGCCTTCGGAGCGTAATGCCTGTATTTCATTCCCGGTGAACGGGGAACCACATCTTTTTTTACTCCCCCTAAGGCGGGGTCCACCTCGACAACTCCCAACGTATCTGTCAACATTTCCAACGTAAGGCCACCCGGCCGCAGCAGTGTCGGAACCGGTGTAGTGCAGTCAACAACAGTCGATTCCACACCCACTTCACAGGGTCCGGCATCCAAAATGGCCTCAATCCTGCCGTTCAAATCATTCCAAACAGCCTGAGCGGTAGTAGGACTGGGCCGGCCGGACAAATTGGCGCTGGGCCCCGCTACCGGCACACCGGCCAAACGAATCAATTGTCTGGCCACCGCGGAATCAGGAAAACGGATAGCTACCGTATCCAGTCCGCCGGTAACGATATCCGGCACCACCGGCCGCCGTTTCAGCACCAATGTCAAAGGACCCGGCCAGTAGCGCTCCATCAGCGCCCGGGCGTTGGCCGGGATATCCGCCACCAGTCTCTGTACTTCGCTAATAGCGGAAACATGTAAAATCAACGGATTATCGGAAGGTCTGCCTTTCGCCTGATAAATTCTTCTTACCGCCCGATCATCCAGTCCATTGGCTCCCAGTCCGTACACTGTTTCCGTGGGAAACGCCACTAGTCCGCCCTGCTTTAAAATATCCGCCGCCCTCGCCAGCAAAATACTGTCCGGGCAATTCCGATCAACGGTAAACAACTCTGTATTCATATTATATAACCTCGATTCATTTCTTCTCCAACACGACTACCCTCTCAATTCCGGCGTAATCCTTTACTATAGCCGCAACTACAAGTTCCTGTCCGGCGGCCGCCAGAGATGCTACCTGCCCGGCCTGATGAACGCCCACTTCCAGAGCGATAAACCCACCGGAGCTCAACAGTTTGCCGCCCTGATCAATGATCCGCCGGTAAAAGTCCAGTCCGTCATTACCGCCGGCCAGAGCCAGCCGGGGCTCCCGCCGGACTTCCGGCGTCAATTGACTGATATCCCCATCAGGGATATAGGGGGGATTGGACAAAACAGCATCAAATTCTCGGTCGGCCACCGGAGCAAACAAATCACCCCGACATAATTCCAGTCGGTTTGCCACCCCAAGGTGCTCTCCGTTTTTCTCCGCCACCTGCAAGGCATCCTGGGATATATCCACCCCCACCCCCTGGGCCTGAGGAAGTTTTACCAGCAGACTGATCAGGATGGCGCCGCTGCCGATACCCATATCCAAAAGGCGGAGAGACTCCGCCCCCTTCAGCCGGTTCAAAGCCGTTTCCACCAGAATTTCCGTATCCGGCCGGGGAATGAGGACTGCCGGGGCTACAGTAAAATCCAATCCCATAAATTCTTTATGTCCGGTTATATACGCCACCGGAATCCGCATAACCCGTTTTTTTACAGCATCACGAAAAGCTGCCAGTTCTGCCGGCTGCAGGGGCTGATCAAAATTCACATATAAATGCAACCGGTCCTTATCCAGAATGTGGGAAAGCAGTACCTCGGCATCAAGTCGTGGATTATCCACCCCTTTCTCGCCAAAGTACTGCCTAGTCCATGTTAAAATGCTGCCAATGGTCCAAACTTTCTTCTGTTTGTTCATGTTATTCAACCTGTTTCAATTGCTCGCTCTGACCGGCTGTGACCAGCGCGTCAATTAATTCATCCAAATCGCCGTTTAACACAAAATCCAGTTTATGCAGTGTCAGCCCGATGCGGTGATCGGTAACCCGTCCCTGAGGAAAATTATAGGTACGAATCCGTTCACTGCGGTCGCCGGTGCCTACCTGGCTTTTCCGGTTTTCCGCCACTTCCGCATGCTGCTCGGCCTGAGCCAGCTCCAGCAGCCTGGCCCGCAGCACCCGCATGGCTTTATCCCGGTTTTTAAACTGAGATTTTTCATCCTGGCAGGTTACTACCACGCCGGTTGGCAGATGGGTGATGCGCACCGCCGACTCAGTCCGGTTGACATGCTGCCCGCCGGCACCGCTGGCACAATAGGTATCAATTTTTAAATCAACGGGGTTAATGTCCACTTCCACTTCTTCCGCTTCCGGCAGTACTGCCACCGTCACCGTGGACGTATGAATGCGGCCGCTGGATTCGGTAGTCGGCACCCGCTGTACCCGGTGTACGCCGCTTTCATATTTCAAACGGCTGTAAGCGCCTTCCCCCACAACGGCAAAAACGACTTCCTTAAACCCGCCTAAATCAGGGGCGTTGGCATCCAGTATTTCCGTCTTCCAGCCCCTGCTTTCCGCATAGCGGGTATACATGCGGAACAAATCACCGGCAAACAAAGCCGCTTCATCGCCGCCGGCGCCGCCGCGGATTTCCACAATAACACTTTTTTCATCATTGGGATCTTTCGGCAGCAGCAATACTGTCAGTTCTTCTTCCAGTTTGACATTTTGCTGCTTCAATTCGGTAAATTCAGCTTCTACCATAGCATGAAAGTCCTCATCCAGCTTCTCCTTCAGCATTTCCCGGGCATCTTCCAATCCCTGCCGGACTTTTTTATATTCCCGGAATTTAGTTACAATCGGACTCAGCTTGGCAAGAGCCTTGGTATGCTGCTGCCACTGGGGCATATCCGCCATCACCGACGGATCGCTGATCAGGGACTCCAGTTCACAATATCTATCTTCTAAGACCTGTAATTTGTCAAGCATGCCGTTCTCCTCTTGCACCCGCTGTTGCAGGCAGCTTTCGCTTCTTCACCTGCAACGGGCCTTCTAAAGTATTCCGCATCTTACAGTACCAGTTTATCATCAGTGGGACGAACCGCTTCCAGTGAGCGGATGGCCACTTCAAGCTGATCATCGCTGGGCTCTCTTGTCGTCAGCTTTTGCAGCCACAGACCGGGCAAAATTGCATAAGCTACCCACTTTTTTTCACTCCGACCGGCAAACCGGATCATTTCGTAGGCAATTCCGGCCACAAGCGGCATCAGGACAATGCGGGAAACAATTCGCAGCCATAAATCCGGCCAGCCGAGAAAGGCGAACACAAAAATACTGACCAACATAACAATCAGCAGAAAATTCGTGCCGCAACGGGGATGCAGTGTGCTGAAAGTCCGCACATGCTCCACATCCAGCGGAACTCCGGCTTCATAAGCATGAATGGTCTTATGCTCGGCGCCATGATACTCAAACACCCGCTGGATATCCTTCATCATCGATATCCCGCCGATATAAGCCAAAAAAATTGCCAGCCGGAGAATGCCTTCGAACAAATTCAACATCCGGGGGTCGGTAATGGAGCTATGAATATATTTTGCCGCATACGTCGGAATTATAACAAATAACACAATGGCCAATCCGAGGGCAAACAGCATCGTCAGGACAATTTCCTTGGCCGTCAGTTCTTCTCCTTCTTCCCCGGCAGCCTGAGCCGAAAAAGATAATGCCTTCAGGCCATAGATCAATGATTCTATCAAAGCCACAACGCCACGAATCATTGGCTGTTTCAGGATAGGATACCGGTCGGTGACGGAAGTAAGGGTATCTTTTTTTACGGTAATTTCGCCTGACGGTTCCCGCACGGCAGTAGCGATAAGTGATGGTCCGCGCATCATCACGCCCTCAATTACCGCTTGCCCGCCAATATTAATCCTTGATTTCACGGTATTCCCTCCCCGGCTGCAATAAAACCGGCAGCCTTATTTATTATAAATGAAGCAGAGCATCGCTGCTCTGCTAGCCGTTTAGCCTTCCTGGCCGTAACGCTTATTGAATTTCTCAATACGCCCGCCCGCAGCCGCATTACGCTGCTGGCCGGTGAAGAAGGGATGGCATTTGGAGCATACATCGACGCGCAGCTCTTTTTTTGTAGAACCAGTTACAAAAGTATTGCCGCACCCGCAAATAACCTTTGCTTCACCAAATTTAGGATGAATTTTTTCTTTCATGGATATTGCACCTCGCTTTGTACCCTTCAGCGGTGGGTTTTTTTAATATTATCTCATGCCGCAGGCATAATAGTATTCCACCTGGGTTTATACCAGACAATTATAGCATACCCCTTTCTGATGTGCAACCTTGTTTTGCTGAAACATACTTCTCAATTGTTAATGCCGTCTTAAAAAATATTACAAATTCTATTGACAAAAGAATTATTCCCTGTAATAATGTATACAATATATCATTTGTAATAGCCAATTGTGCAAAAGGAAGTCCAACAAGAATTCCTTTGTTTATTTTCATATCATGATTCTACTCAAAAAGTAATGACTGGGAGCGGAATAGATCAAGCAAACCGCAGCAGAGAGCCGGTGGTTGGTGCGAACCGGAGCGGTATGGTCTTTTCTAAATCACCCACGAACTCCTTTACGAAAGTATTTCGGCAAACAGAAGCTTTTTATCCCGCCGAATACCCTAGCTGAAGGCGTAAGCTCTACGTTACAGGAGCAGTCGGTGATGGCCGATGAAATGAGTAAAATGCAGGGTGGTACCGCGGAATTATCCGCCCCTGTTGCATGCTGACAGCATGCAGCAGGGGCGGATTTTTTAATTTAAAAGAAAGGAGGTCTCTGTTATGACACAGATACTTTCGATTTTGCTGCAGCACCAGGATGATTCTCTGGTAAGACTGACCGGGCTGATTTACCGGCGTGGCTATTGGGTAGAAAGCCTGTTAGCTGTTCCTGATGATAAGTTGGAATGCATCCGGGTAACAGCTGTCGTGTCCGGTCATAATAAGCGGTCTGGTCAACTGCTGCCTAACATCTTAAAACTGGTCGGCGTCATCCATGCCGATATCCGGCCGGATAAGAGCGCAATAGGAAGCTGTACCTGTTCAACGCTCAATTAAACCGGCAAAATCAAAAAAGCGAATTATAGTAGAAAAAGAAAGCGAGGAAATTTTTATGGCAAAATTATATTATGATCATGATGCAAATTGGGAGGTTATAAAAAACAAGCATGTCGCCGTACTCGGTTATGGCAGTCAAGGGCGGGCTCATGCTTTAAACCTTCAGGACAGCGGTATCAAAGTAACTGTAGGACTCTATGAAGGCAGTAAATCCTGGGCTAAGGCGGAAGGTGACGGGGTGAATGTAACCACAGTACGCGATGCGGTATCCCGGGCGGATATTGTCATGATGCTTTTACCTGACGAAAAGCAGGCTGCTGTTTACCGGCAGGAAGTCGCCCCGTACTTACAGAAAGGAGCCGCTTTAGCTTTTGCTCACGGCTTTAATATTCATTACGGCCAAATCCAGCCGACTGATGATGTTGATGTTTTTATGGTTGCTCCCAAGGGACCGGGGCATCTGGTACGGCGGACTTTTACCGAGGGCAAAGGTGTTCCCTGCCTGTTTGCGGTTTATCATGACAACACAGGTACGGCTAAGGAATTGGCGCTTGCTTATGCACGCGGTATCGGCGGCACCAGGGCAGGAGTTTTGGCGACGACATTTGCGGAAGAAACAGAGACCGATCTGTTTGGTGAGCAGGCAGTTCTCTGCGGCGGACTGACCGAACTGGTCTGTGCCGGTTTTGAAACGCTGACCCAAGCCGGCTATCAGCCGGAACTGGCTTACTTCGAATGTCTGCATGAAATGAAACTAATCGTGGATTTAATGTACGAGGGCGGAATGGCCGCAATGCGTCACTCCATCAGTGATACCGCCGAATTTGGCGATTATGTTGCGGGACAGCGGATTATTACCGAATCCACCCGAGCTGAAATGCGCCAGATATTAGCTGAAATCCAGGATGGCTCGTTCGCCAAGCAATGGATCTTGGAGAATCAGGCAAACCGACCGACTTTTAACGCCCTGCGCAGAAAAAAAGCGTCTCATCCCATTGAAAGCGTCGGTAAAAAGCTGCGGCCCATGATGTCCTGGTTAAAGAAAGACTAATGCTTGTTGGAGGATTATACGACCATGAAAGTTTCCGGCAGCAAAATTATGGAAAGGTGTTTATTGCGTCACGGTGTCAGCGTTATTTTTGGTTACCCGGGTGGAGCCATTATGCCTTTTTACGATGTTCTGTATGATTCTCCTATCCGCCATATATTGACTATACACGAACAAGGAGCCGTCCATGCCGCTGATGGTTATGCCCGCGCCTCGGGACAAGTAGGCGTATGCATAGCCACATCGGGACCGGGCGCAACCAATTTAGTTACCGGTTTGGCAACAGCTTTTCTTGATTCATCGCCGGTTGTTGCAATTACAGGCCAGGTAGCTACCGCCCTGCTCGGCAGTGATGCTTTTCAGGAAGTTGATATTATCAGTATTACTATGCCGGTTACTAAGCATAATTTCCTCGTTCGGGATATAAACAGCCTGCCCGGCATCATCGACCAGGCATTCATGCTTGCCGCCAGCGGCCGGCCGGGGCCGGTGCTGATTGATGTGCCAAGAGATGTGCTGACCGGTACGGCGGAGTATTATGCTGCGCGGCAAAAAGCGGCTTGGAATACAGTGCCGGCCTACGCCAATAAAACCGCCATTAAAGCGGCTGCGGCAGCTTTAGCCAAAGCCAGACAGCCTGTCATGCTTATCGGCGGCGGAGTAAAAACAGGCAATGCCTGCGCCGAGGTGTTAGACTTCGTTCGTTCTACCCGTATTCCCGTTGTAAGTACGCTTATGGGATTGGATGCTTTTCCTGCCGGTCAGCCTTATTTTCTTGGGCTGACCGGCATGCACGGACATAAGGCCGCCAATCTGGCCGTGCATCATGCCGATGTCGTTCTGGCGGTTGGAACCCGCTTCAGCGATAGAATAACCGGCGATATCAACCAATATTCCCAGGGAAAAACGATCATCCATTGCGATGTTGATCCGGCCGAATGCGGCAAGAATATCAGCACCGATATAACAGTTGTCGGCGGATTGAAGTATTCTTTGCTTCAGCTAACTAAAATACTGCAGCCGAATCCCTGGAGCGACATCCATAATTGGTGGCAAAAGATCGAAATGTGGCGGCAAAATTTTCTGCCCGTTTATGACGACAAAACATTAAATCCCCCCTGGATTATGAATTACCTGTCCGAAGCAGCCGCAGACTTTCCTGTCACTTGGGTTACGGATGTGGGCCAGCATCAAATGTGGGCGGCACAATACCTGAAAATCAGCAGCCCGCGTTCCTGGATCACTGCGGGGGGATTGGGAACAATGGGATTTGGGCTGCCGGCGGCATTAGGAGCGCAGGCAGCCACTCCCGACAAACGTGTCATTTTAATCGCCGGAGATGGCGGATTTAAGATGACGGGTATGGAATTGCATACAGCGGTAGATGAAGGACTGCCGGTTATCTGCGTCATATTTAACAATAAATCCCTGGGAATGGTACACCAGTGGCAGCATTTGTTCTTCAACCATCGTTACATGTCTACCGAATTGTCTGATTTTGATTTTACCGGTTTTGCGACTGTTAACGGCGCGGCCGCCTTTAGCGCGAAAACGCCGCGTCAATTCAAAAAATCGTTTCAAGCCGCTCTTGCTGCAAACAAACCGGCGGTGATTGTGGCAGATATTGAACCCGATTTGCTTGTAAGCCCGATGGTGTCTCCCGGTCAACCGATTAACCGCTTCGTTAATGATTCTTGCCCAAATAGCGGCTGAAACTGCCGACTGCCAAAGCAGGAAAACGCGCCGACAACCGCCGCAAAAAAGCTTTAACTCCCAATGGCGGCTGTTTGGCAGGGGGCATAATCGCTAAAAATTCATCCGGGTCAATGTTTAAATTCCGCAGTTGAATCATATCCACGCTGGTTTCCCCAATCAATTCTTCCCAGGCCGCCAGTTCTTCCGGCCGGTCATTCAGTCCGGGGAAAGACAGCATATTGAAGGAGACATACACGCCGCGAGACTTGGCATAAGCTATAGAAGCCTTTACATCCGCCAATTCATAGCTGCAGCGATAATACGCCTGATACGTTTCCGGTATGCCGCTGATGATACTGACCCGCATACTGTCCAGCCCGGCATCCACAATGGACCGGATTCCCTCGGTAAATCCGGCGTTAGTATTGATATTGATAATGCCCTTCTCGGTAGCCCGGCGGATTTGCCGCACGCCGGCGGCAATTTCCCCGGCGGCAAGAGAAGGTTCCCCCTCGCAGCCCTGGCCAAAGCTAATAATTGCTTCCGGAGCCGAGGCTAGATGATAAATTCCTACTGCAGCAATTTCTTCCGCTGTAGGTCTAAAGTCAATCCGGTTCTGGGGAGAAGGGCAGCACTGTGCCGGCTGCAGGGAAATACAGCCAAAGCAGTTGGCATTGCAAACCGGCGATGTGGGAATGCCGGCTTCCCACCGATGGTAAAACAAATTCTGCGCCGTGCAACAGTGCCATTTGAGCGAACAGCCGGCCAACTGCGCCACAATCCGGTTGCCGGACAGTTCTTTTTCCACTGATGCAACTTTTTTTTTCAGATTCCGGGTATTGTAATGATAAGGATGCCATTTGTCATTGTCGTCGCTTTTTACTGCAGCCACATACAGCTGATCGTTATACAAGGCAACTGCGGCATATCCGTATAAAGGCAATATCGGCGCCTTTTGTTCGCGGACAAAAGCTGGCAGGAATGTCCGGGTATAGCCCACCGGCAAAATAGCCGCCGCCGCCAAAACCTTCCCCTTCACCGGTAAAATCCGGCCATTCTCAGCGCCAAGCGCCTGGCGGCCGGGCAAAAACATCAAATCGGCGCCTTCCGGCAGAGGAATCATATCCGCCGGGTTCAGCAAGACATTTTCCCGCCCGATACGGCCAACGGCCTGAACTCCCGGTGCATCAAATATTTCTCCCTCACTATCCGCATATAATGCTGTCAACACCGCTTACCCACTCCATTTACCGGTTCGGCCGGCTCATTATTGATTGAATATGTTCATGGTCTTGACCATGCCCTTGTTGATAATGGACTCTGCCGCCGCCGCCGCCCGGCTGAGGGCAGCTTCCATAAGGGGCGCCTCTTCCGCCGTAAACCGGCTGAGCACATAATTCACAACTTCCCAGCCTGCCGGCGGGCGGCCGATGCCTACCCGGATCCGGGAAAAATTGTCTTGCCCCAAATGAACCAGCAAGGATTCAATGCCTTTGTGTCCGCCGGACCCGCCTTTTGTCCGCAGCCGCAGCCGGCCGACCGGTAAATCCATATCGTCGCAAATCGCAATAATATCTTCTGCCGGTATCTTGTGCCAGCGAGCCAACGCCCCCACCGCGGTACCGCTTAAATTCATAAAAGTCTGAGGCTTAACCAGTAAAATCGGTTCACCGCCGCTACGATATTCCGTCACCAGGGCGTCCTGTTTACTGCGCCAGCCGGCAGCCTCCCACCGTCCGGCCAATTCATCCATAACCATAAACCCCACATTGTGGCGGGTCCCGCTGTATTCCTGTCCGGGATTCCCCAGACCCACTATCATTTTCACTTGTGTCCGTCCTCCGGTTTAGCTAAAATTTCATTTACTGTTACAAAAGTATACCCCTGAGCCCGCAGCTGCTGAATAATCCGCCGCGTTGCCTCAACCGACTGGGCCCGGGATGCGGCCTGCGCCACACCGTCGCCGTCGTGCAGCAAAATCACCGAACCGTTCTGCACTTTGCCGACCGTCCGCTCCACAATGGCCTCTACCCCGGGGTTGGTCCAGTCCCGACTCATCACCGACCACTCTACCACCGTCAGTCCCCGCTTGTTCATGGCTTCCATCACCACGGGATCCCGGAAGCCATGTGGCGGACGCACAAACTTAGGCGGCTGCCCGGTAATATTCGCAATCACCTGACTTGTACGGTCAATTTCAGCAGCAATTACACTGCTATCGGCTTTCAGCAAATCAACATGATGATAGGAATGATTGCCCACCTGATGGCCCTCCCTGACAATACGGGCTACCAATTCCGGATGTTTTTCCGCATTTTGACCGATAACAAAAAAAGTCGCCGGCACCTGATATTCTTTTAATATATCCAATATCTGATCCGTATAGGGAGGATAAGGACCATCGTCAAAAGTCAGAGCCAACTCTTTCCGGCTGGTCGGGATTTCGGAAAACGCCATACCATAGAAGTGATTGTTTGGCAGCACTGCGCTCAGCGTCAACCCCAGACCGGCCACAATGCCCAGCAGTGCCAGCCACATGCCCAATCTGTGAGGGCGCCGGAGAAGCCGGAAATAATCCAGCAGCAAACCGGCCACAACCAGGATGGTTATGAGTCCCAGCATGCTGATCAGCCGCATATTACCATCTATCATAAACTTTACTCCATTTCCTTAAACATAATCAGCCACTCGCCCTGAGAATCCGCCGTCCGGCCGCCGGGATAAAATCCCATTTTTTGATACACCCGGACAGCCGGCAGATTGTCCGGCCTTACTTCCAGCCTGATCCGTTTGGCCTGCTGTGCTGTAAAATATTCCACTGCCGCTTCCATGAGCCGGGACGCGATTCCCCGGCCCCGGCAATCTTCCGCCACCGCAATCGACAGTATACGGGCATTCACTGCGGCCGCCGGCCGCAGCGAAGACCGAAGAAAAGCCAGCTTATTCATCATAATAATCTTCACCGGGTGCAGCCCGAAGCCATAGCGGCCGGTCAGCCAGCGCCAGGCCCACTTTAGTATATGCCCCCCCAGCACAGCCCGCACCCACAAATGGGACAGTCCGGTAGGCGCAAAACAGTAACCAACGATCCGCCCATTCTCACCATTCCGGGCAACCAGCGCCGCCGCCGGCTCCGCTGACCACACCAGGGAGAAAACATCCTCCATGGCCTGGGGCTTGGGCAGCCGCCCGCAATGATGCAGGACACTTTCGATAAAACTCTCGGTAAACAACGCGGCAATCGCCGGTATATCAGCCGGCAGGGCCCGATTGATAATCACTGAGCCGGTCATATTCTCACCTGCCTCACTGCGATTATATCATAATTCCCGATCTAAAAAAATGGCTGCCGGTGGAAGAAGGCAAACCCTTTACATGGATTCATACCACAAGACTGCCACTTCTATACGTGGTAGCTTCGCTTCTGACTCCAGGTGGAATAAGAATCTCCACCTGGAGCTTCGCTGTTCAGCTTTAGCTAAACGAGCTCATTCGCTTCTAACGAATCTTAGGCGAGAAGCGAAATAAACGTCCCCTTGCTCCTAAATGTTCATTCTAAACTGTAATTCACTAAAATATCTGATTATATCCTCGTTAATAAAGTGACTGCTGCTATGCTCCATTACTTTTCCTCCTTTGAGCTTTTACAGCTATTTGTAATGTTTATCCATCCTGCAATACAAAAAGCCCAACCCAATAACCAACCTTCCTGTCTTACTGCAATTATATCGTAATGTCGGCCCTAAAAAAATGGCCGCCGGCAGAAGCCAACAGCCATTTTATTAAGATACATCGTTTGAGGTTTCGATCTTAGAAAGAATAATTTATACGTAATTAGAATCTTTTTTCTAAGTGCTAAGTGCCGAGAAGACGCGCTAGCGGCTTTTCTTATCTTTTAATCAAACAGCTTGCTTACGGAAAGCTCGCCGAAAATCCGGATAATGGCTTCCCCAAAAATAGGCGCTACGGACAGGATTTTAATCTTCCCATCCTGTTTCTCCGGCGGTACCGGAATGGTATTGGTTACAATCAGTTCTTTAATGTTGGAATCTTTGACACGCTGTACCGCCGGATCGCTGAGCACGGCGTGGGTACAGCAGGCATAAACCTCTTTGGCGCCAAGACGTTCCAGGGCCCGGGCTCCCTCAGTCAGAGAACCGGCGGTGTCGATGATATCATCGACAATGACTGCATTCTTGCCTTCCACACTGCCGATCAGATTCATAACTTCCGCCACACCGGGCATGGGGCGGCGTTTTTCAATAATGGCAATCGGAGCATGGAGGCGGTCGGCCAACTGCCGTGCCCTGGTAACACCGCCCAAATCGGGAGAAACGACAATCATATCCTCTAATTTTTTGGAAGCAATGTAATCAGCTAAAATGGGAACACCGGGAAGATGATCCACCGGAATATCAAAGAAACCCTGAATCTGGCCGGCGTGAAGATCCATAGTAACCACCCGGGTTACCCCGGCAGTAGTCAGCAGATTGGCCATCAGTTTGGCGGAAATCGGCTCCCGTCCGCGGGTTTTCCGGTCCTGACGGGCATAGGCATAGTAAGGCACTACAGCCGTAATATGCTTGGCCGAAGCCCGTTTCATGGCATCGACCATGATTAAGAGTTCCATCACACTGTCATTAACGGGATAACAGGTAGGCTGAATAATAAAAACTTCTTTGCCGCGGACGCTTTCGTCAATAATCACCTGGGTTTCACCGTTATTGAAATGTCCTACCATGGCGCTGCCCAACGTAACTCCCAGATGCGCGGCAATTTCCTCAGCCAAGGCCGGATTGGAATTTCCGGTAAACAATCGCAACTTCTTCGTCTCTGCTAAACTCATGAATTATCTTGCCTCCAACACATTTTGTTTCATTTTTTCTTAAAAGTCAGGATTTTCGCTTGCCTACCCAGCCTTCAATGTTTACCTGACGGGCCCGGGCCACGCCCAGACCCACCGACGGCACATTTTTCGTAATGGTTGAACCGGCACCTATATAAGCGCCTTTACCAACCGTAACCGGAGCTACTAAGTTGCTGTTGCAGCCAATAAACGCCTCATCCTCAATCGTTGTCCGGTGTTTCGTTTTGCCGTCATAATTAACGGTAATGGTGCCGGAACCGATATTGACCCTGGCTCCCATATCGGTATCGCCGATATAGCTGAGATGCGGAATCTTGCTGTTTTTGCCCACCTGAGAATTTTTCACCTCAACAAAATTGCCCACCTTGACGCCTTCCGACAATACGGTATCCGGGCGCAGGTGGACATAAGGACCCACTGTCACATGATTTTCCACCCGGCAGTCATGGGCATAGGTGAACTGCAGCGTTACTTCGTCGCCAATTTTAGTATTCTGAATCCGGGTGCCGGGACCGATGCTGCAACCCCGGCCGATAGTGGTTGCGCCTTCCAGCCAGGTAAAAGGATAAATCACCGTATCCGGTTCAATCGTCACTTCAGCATCAATAAAAGTGCTGTCCGGGTCCATAATCGTAACACCGTTTTCCATAACTTCATTCAATTTGCGGCGCCGCAGAATTTTCTCTGCTGCCGCCAGCTGCAGCCGGGAATTGATTCCCAGCGTCTGCTGATAATCCTCAGCAACTACCGCCCCTACCTTGGCCTTTTGCCCGGTAAGGATGCCAATTACATCGGTCAGATAATATTCACCCTGCTGATTGGCGCAGTTAATAGCGGCCAATGCTTCGAATAACGCTTCCCGGTCAAAGCAGTATATCCCGGTATTGACTTCATTAACCGCTAATTCCGCCGGATTCGCATCCTTCTGTTCCACAATCTTGAGCACCCGGCCGCTGTCGTCGCGAATAACCCGGCCATAGCCTGCCGGATCCGGCATACGGGCCGTCAGCACAGTAGCCGCCGCTCCGGCAGCCTGATGCGCAGCATACAATTCAGCCAGAGTTTTCCCTTCCAGCAGAGGCGTATCGCCACACAAAACCATGACAGTGCCATTAAAATCTGTCAGCAATCTTTCGGCCTGCCGCACTGCATGACCGGTACCAAGCTGCTGCTCCTGAACCACAAATTCCGCCTGAGTTCCAATCACTTCTTCCACCTGATCGGCGCCAAAACCAACGACTACGATATTTCTGGATGATCCCGCCTGATTCGCGGCATCCAGGACCTGCTGCACCATTGGTTTCCCGCCGACAGTATGAAGCACCTTCGGTAATGCTGACTTCATACGAGTACCTTTGCCTGCCGCCAGAATTACCGTCAGCAAATCTGACATTACCGTTCCCCCATTTCCTAAAAGCGTTTCCCCGCAAAAAATCATCTTGGCATAGGCCAAGTTAAATCATATTGGAAAATGACAGAGTAAAACATAATTTCTTTCGACAGTATAAGCTAAATTCCTGCATTAAAAAGAAAACAGTAAATTCAAACAGTTTTGGTACTTGACTCATAGCACTAAATTCTGTCATTGCGAGCGCCAGCGAAGCAATCTCCCGGCCGCATTCGCCTATCCAGCGTGAAATCGCCACGGCTAACGCCTCGTGATGACAGCTCATAGCTCATAGCTCATAGCTCATAGCTCATAGCTCATAGCTCATAGCTCATAGCTCATAGCTCATAGCCATTTTAGATTACTTTCGCGTTGCAGCCATCCTGTCGGAGGCTGTTTAATATTTGTTCCGTATGCATGGCATCCCTGGTTTCAAGGCTAATCTCCACGAGTGCCTGCCCAATCGGCACATTTTGTTCCACCCGGTCATGATAGACGCTGATGACATTGGCCTGCAACTGAGCAATTACATTCAGCAGATGCTGCAGTACCCCGGGACGGTCGTGAATCATTGCCGAAAGCTTGATCCGTCGGCCGGCTTTCACCAGCCCCCGCTCAATAATCCGGGAGATAAAGTTTACATCAATATTCCCGCCGGAAATCACCCCGGCTACCTTGCCTGCCCCGGGAATTTTATGCTGAAGAATGGCAGCCAGACTAACCGCTCCGGCGCCCTCCACCACTAGCTTCGCCCGTTCCAATAACAGGAGAATCGTCCCGGCAATAGCCTCATCATCCACAACAACGATGTCGTCCACATATTTATCAATAATTCCAAAGGTTAAATTTCCAGGCGTTCTTACGGCAATACCGTCCGCTATCGTCGCCGCCTCCGGTGTTGTACGAATCTCGCGGGCCCGCTTCGACATATACATCGCCGGCGCTCCCTGTGCCTGCACTCCGTAAATTTTCACATGAGGTGATGTCTCCTTTACTGCCATGGCGATTCCGGCGATAAGGCCACCGCCGCCCACAGGCACAACAATTGAAGACACATCCTGCAGGGATTCCAAAATTTCCAAACCGACCGTACCCTGTCCGGCAATCACCGCCGGATCATTAAAAGCATGAATAAAGGTTTGTCCGGTCTGCTCCTGCAGTTCCTGGGCCTGTTGAAACGCATCGTCGTATACCAGCCCTTTTAACACAACTTCTGCCCCATAACCCCGGGTAGCCATGCTTTTGGCCAGCGGCGCCACTTCCGGCATAACGATGGTAGCCCTGGCACCAGCCATTCCGGCGGCAAAAGCCACGCCCTGAGCGTGATTGCCGGCCGATGCCGCAATAACTCCTTTCGCCTTTTCCCTGTCCGTTAAGGTACGTATTTTATTATAAGCGCCCCGAATTTTAAAGGAGCCGGTCTTTTGCAAATTCTCTAATTTTAAGTAAACATCACAGCCGGCCATGTTACTGAAAGTACGGCTTCGATCCAATGGCGTATGGTGAACGACCCCCCGCAGTGCAGCATATGCCTGTTCAATATCTGCCAAACCTATATTTTTCTCCATCGCGATGCCCTCCTTAGTTTCACTGTTACAGCGCCGCCGGCCGTATATCGGTCTTCTTAGTATGCTGATCCACGCCGTATAAAATAAGCAGGGCCAGATAATCTTCCACTAATTTTTCTTCCGGATCGGCCGTGGCTACCAGCACGCCGGTACCCACCACCTCAGCCTCCACTTCCCGGGCCAAATCCACCATTCCCTGAGCGGTGCCGCCGGCTTTCATGAAATCATCAATAACAAGCACCTTGGACCCGGCGGAAATCGCCCTTCTGGGCAGCGACATCGTCTGAATCCGCTTCGATGAGCCGCTGACGTAATTGATACTGACCGACGGTCCCTCCGTTACCTTCCCGCCCCGGCGCACCACTACCAGCGGCAGATCAAAAGCCCGGGCTGTCACCAATGCCAAAGGAATCCCTTTTGTCTCAATCGTCATGATATAATCCGGCGACAAATGGGAAAACTTGCTCATAAAGATTTCGCCAATGGGTACCATCAGATTGGCTGTAAACAATAAATCCGTCATATAAATATAGCCGCCGGGAATAATCCGCTCCGGTTTCTCCAGTTGAAAAGCCAAATCAGACAGCAACCGGTCAGCCGCTTCTTTGCCTCGATACGGCAGAAAGCGCACGCCGCCGGAAGCGCCGGATACCGTTTCCAGCGTTCCTAACCCAAATTGCTGCAACGATTGTTTTATCGTCACCAAATCCTCGCTTACTGTGGATTTAGCTGCACCGAACACCTCGCTGAAATGGCCCAGCGAAAAGAGGCGTCCCGGCATATCGGTCAGCAGTTTGGTCAACGCCGCAATCCGCTCAACTCTCCGTACTTTATTCATTTCCCAGCCCCCATTGTCTGTCTATTACCGAATGTTTTTCTGTCTCAATGCATTTTTATTCAGTTTCTCTGTCTAGTTAGCAATTCCTGCTGCGGCGAAAATTATTCTGAAAAAAAGCTGTGCGGCTGTTGGCTCACAGCAACATATGAAAAACAACAATGCAGCCTTAAGGCTGCATTGTTGTTTTTCATATGTTGCTACAAGTGAATTATGCCTGAGCTAAAAAGACCGACCGAACCAATTCCAAGTCACTGGGTTTATCAACATCAATGCCCAACTCTGGGTATTCGGAATGAATAACCGCACCGGAAATCTTCAACAGGGCAGTTACCCGTTCTTTTACCGCCGTCAGGCTCAAACACCCCAGTAAAAACCGGAAGACAAAACTCCAGCCTAAAATACAGGCTAATTTAACGGGATTTTTCCGGTTAGCGATAATCCGTTCGGCAACGGCCACACAACGGGGTACAATGGCCGGATCCACCAAAAAAATATTGCCGCCGGTATACGTTCCCTCATTCAACCGAACGTAGGTCCGCTTATTCCCCGGATAATGTTTTTCATTCACATCACGGGTGACAATAGGATAATATAGATCAGCCTCTATTTTGCTGCATTGCAGCAGAAAATCCTCAATTGCTTCCGGAGTTAACAAAGGAATATCGGCGGTTGTCACCAAAACTTTATGCTGATGGTTCAAGGCTTTCATACCGATTTTTATAGTCTCAATAATCGTTTGCCCGCCTTCCACAAGCACTGCCTCCGCAGGAAAATCACAGTTCGTTAGTTCCTTGATCGGACCAACAACAAAGATCCTATTTACATGAGGACTGTCGGACAAAGCCCGAGCGACGAAAGACACCATCGGTTTACCGGCAATTTCTATCATCGCCTCATACGGCTGAGGTGAAAACTTGCTTAACGATTTACTATTTTCGCCGCCGGCCAGTATAATGGCATCATACATATACTGCGACCCTCCCATTTGGATTGCTGCTTGTCAAGCGAATGCCAATGTTACTTTCCATCCACTTTCTGCCTGCGCTCATTCATATCCAGCAACAGCGTCTGCTCCGAATTTTCCATATGCTCCGTAGCCAATTGCTGGGCAAGTTCAACATCCCGGGCCGCAATAGCCTCCACCAGCCGGCCATGCTCCTCCAGTGTGTTCTTCAGCCGTCCCGGATAAGACATGGACATAGAACGGAAGCGGGTTAACTGCTCCCGCAGATTGTTAATAATACCTACCAGCCTGTCGTTGCGACTGGCCTGATAAAGGATATCATGAAACTGACTGTCGGCTTCCACTATTTTATCCATATCGCCTTGTTCAATATATTCGCCAATCTGGACTAACAGCCGTTCCATTTGCTCCAGTTCTTCATCGGTAATGCGTTCCGCCGCCAGACCGGCTGCCAGCACATCCAGGGAAGTACGCACCTCAAATACTTCATTGACATCTTTGATGGAAAGATCAGCCACATAAGTACCGCGCCGCGGTATCATAATCACAAAGCCTTCCAGTTCCAGTTTGCGAATTGCCTCCCGCACCGGTGTACGGCTAACCCCCAATTCTTCCGCCAGCTGAATCTCCATCAAACGCTCGCCGGGTTTCAACACTCCATTGACAATTGCTTCCCGCAGTGTCTCGCAGACTACTTCTCTAAGAGGTTGATAGCTATCCAGTCTAATCGGCAGCAATCGACGTTCCATTTGCTCCACCTACCTTTGAAACTAGTATTACAGCATCACTTTGCTTCTTTAGTTTTTCTGCAACCGCTTTTGCCCGGCAGCAGTCCGGTGTTAAACCGAAAACCGTCGGGCCGCTGCCTGACATAAGGCAACCCCGCACACCCAATTCCTGCAGCTGCCGTTTCAGTTCGCCGATCTCCGGATGAACCGGTATAGTTACACTCTCCAGCACATTACACAGACCGGCGGTTATTCCCTTTAAATCACCGCGCTCCAAACAAGCCAGCATGGCCGGAATATCAGGATGCTTTTCCACTGCACCGGCCCGATAGTGCTGATAGGCCCAGACAGTGGAGACCTGTATCCGTGGTTTGGCCAATATCGCCCAGCAAGACGGCAGTAGGGGCAGCCTGCTTAATTTCTCGCCCCGGCCCGTTGCCAGCATCGTCCCGCCCCGAACACAAAAAGGCACATCCGCTCCCAGCACAGCCCCCAGATCGGCCAGCTGCTCAACCGTCATTCCCAGCTGCCAACGATGGTTCAAACCGATGAGAGTCCCGGCGGCATCGGCACTGCCGCCGGCTAAACCGGCAGCCAAGGGAATCCGTTTTTTCAACTCAATATGTACACCCTGCTTGACAAAAAATCGTTCTTGCAGCAAAGATGCCGCCCGATAAGCCAGATTAGTCTGATCGCAGGCCAGTTCCTGTTCATCGGAACTGACGGAAATGCCGGCTGACTGCTCAGAAAAATACAGCGTATCCGCCAAATCAATAGTCTGCATAATCATGGCGACTTCGTGATAGCCATCATCACGCTTCCCCAGTATATCAAGAGCCAGATTTATTTTCCCGTATGCGTTTACTGTCAGCACTATTCATCAACCATTCACTTGTTTTAAAGCGATTTCTTCTTCTGTAGTCAGGATCTTGTCGATCTCCAGCAGGATCAGCAGCCTGCCATCCAGTTTGCCAACACCTTGAATATAACGGGCATCCAGGACAAAGGACGGCGGTGGCGGTTCGATGCTGTCGGCACGCAGCCGCACCACTTCGTTCACCGAATCCACAATAACTCCCACCGTTTGCCCGTTCACTTCCACAATGATAATCCTCGTATCATCCGTATGCTCGGCAACTGCTAGCTGAAACCGTTTTCGAAGATCAACAACCGGTATGATCCGTCCCCGGAGATTAATAATTCCTTCCATAAAAGAAGCGGTTTGAGGCAGCTTGGTTATGGGAACCAGACGGTTAATTTCCTGCACCGTAGTAATGGGTAGCCCATATTCTTCTTTGGCTAATTGGAAAATTACCAATTGCAGTTCCTGTTGGCTCTTCACTTCATTTTCCATTCGGCAATACCTCCGCATCGAAGCTATATTGTTTCCCGGCAAAAAAGGATAAAATACCTGAAGATAATATATTCGATATTATAACGGTGTTTGCCTGCATTTGCCAACAATATTTTTACAGTATTTTTGCTTCGGCAGCGATTACCGTCTCATATTCAGCCTTAGACTCAGCAGAATCCAAGATTAGCTGTTCGCGAAATTCTTGAATCGCCGCCATAACGACGTCATATTTCTCGTAAAAAACAACAATCAAATCACTAGGTTTGGCATTCGTCAACGCACGGGTCACTGCTGCCTTTTCCGGCAAAACGGTAACGATCCGATCAACCGGAAAGCCGGCGTCCAAAATTCCCCGGCGCAATAGTTCTGCCGTTTCCCCCGGTTTACGGCCCCGCAAATCTTCGTCTTCTTTAATGTAAATAAAATCAAAACCACTGCCGGCAATCCGCCCGATGTTCAGGGTAACATCATCCCGACGATCGCCCGGTGCGGCAACCACACCCACCAGCCGGGCCGCATCCAGGCGGTGCATGGTGCTGATGAGTGCCTGATAACCGGCCGGATTGTGTCCGTAATCCACGCATACCCGGAAATCGCCTAAAGTTAACAGATTCAGCCGTCCCGGATTTTGAGCAAAGCTGGACAATCCCTGACGGATATAGGAAAGGGGTATTTTAGAACAATAACAGGCCGCCGCCGCAATCACCGCGTTCTGGAGATTATGGATCGCAATACCGCCTAATGTCGCCGGAATTTCATTGACCGGTAAAACGGTCCTGGCCAAACCGCCGCAGGCAGCGTATATCATACCCTCTTTCACAAAAAAGCCTTTTCCCCCTGTCCCCAAATGACGGCGAACAACGACATTAGACGGTTCCACACTAAAGTACACAACTTCCGCCCGGATTCTGGGCGCCATTGCCGCAACGCAGGGATCATCCGCATTCAGCAGAGCATACCCGCCCGGCCGGACGGTTTCCGGCACCAAGGATTTAATATACGCCAGGTCGTCCAGCGTTTCAATGCCATCCTGCCCTAAATGATCTTCCGTAATGTTGGTAACAATCCCCACATCACACCGGTCAAAAGCCAGGCCGCCGCGGATGATGCCGCCCCGGGCCGTTTCCAGAACAGCTACATCCACTTGGGAATCGGTCAGCACGATTCTGGCACTGCCGGGCCCGGTTGTATCACCGGAAAGAATACAGCGATCATTGATATAAATACCGTCGGTGGTAGTCATGCCAACATTATAGCCGGCCTGCCGCCAAACGTGACCGATCATCCGGGTAACGGTTGTCTTGCCATTGGTTCCGGTAATCGCCAGCACCGGAATGCGCCCCGTCTCGTCTTCCGGAAATAAAGAATCAACAATACAAGCCCCCACATCCCGCGGCTTGCCGGCTGAGGGATAGTGATGCATCCGGATACCGGGAGCGGCATTGACTTCAATTACCGCTCCGTTCCCCCGGCCGATAGGCTGGGTAATATTCCTGGCCACCAGATCAATCCCGGCCACATCAAGTCCGATGAGCTGAGCCGCCCATTCGGCCAGCCGGCTATTGGCCGGATGCACAATGTCGGTTACATCCACCGCCGTACCGCCGGTACTGAGGTTGGCGTTGTCCCGGATGCGCACAACTTGTCCGGCCGGTGGAACTGCCTGGGGCGAAAGCTGTTGTTTCGCCAGTACTGCAATGGCCACATTGTCAAGTTTAATTTTGCTCAGTTTTTTGCCATGGCCTTCTCCCCGGCCGGGATCACAATTTGTAATCTCAACCAGTTCGGCTACACTGTGCTTTCCGTCGCCTGCCACATAAGCCGGAATCCGCTCGGCGGCAGCCACCATTTTACCATTGACCACACAAAGCCGATATTGCAGTCCGGGAATGTATTCTTCGACCAGAACCTGAGAATCAAACCGGCTGGCATCCTGAAAAGCCCGCTCTGTCTCCGCCGCTCCGGTAACGCCGATCGTCACACCTTTGCCCTGATTGCCGCCGAGGGGTTTTATCACTGCCGGACAGTTTAACCGTTTAACCGCCGCCACCGCATCCACAGCATTGGTCACAACCGTACCAAACGGCACAATGATCCCGCCTTGTTCCAACACTCTTTTTGTCAGCTGCTTATCGCCGGCCAAATCAGTGGCCAAAGCGCTGGTACGACTGGTCAATGTCGCCCATACCCGCTGACAGTGCCGGCCATACCCCAAAATCAGCAAACTTTCATTCTCCAGCCGGTTCACCGGAATGTCCCGGGCCAAAGCGGCCTGATAAATGGCTTCTGTACTGGGCCCCAGCTTATCCTGATCACCGGCCTGTACTATCCTGGCGACTCCGGCCGCAACATCAAAGGACTGGTGCTGCAAAATCGCCGTTAATAACCGGCAAGATTCATAAACAGCCTGCCGGGCCAATGCCGCCGAACGATAGGCAACCACTACCTGGTAAAGTCCGGGACGGCCGTCCTGCCGCGTTTTACCAAAGTTAATCTCATCCCCGGCCATGCATTGCAGTTCAAGGACCGTATGCTCAAAAATATGTGCCAGATACGTTCCTTCCTTAAGCCGCAGCACAAAACCTCCCGGACAGCCGCAGGAGCAGTGATGTTCCTGCAAACCGGGCAGCAACGCCAATAATTTCTCGCTAAAGCCCTCGATCTCGGAACTGGATACATCATCATACCGTCCAATATCCAGTTTTGCCCGCAGTACCGGGCTAAAGCTGTAAATATTAGGCCCTTCCAGCGTCCGTACCGACAAAATTTCCATTAATAAGCCTCCTTGACTCTATCGCATGATTAGTAAATATATTTCTTGAACCGCAGAGAACGCGGCCAACACAGAAAAAACGGGTTCCGTATTAATAGTTTTGTTCAGGCTCCGCCTGTTCTTCCCGTTTTCCGGTAATCGTAAACGGTATGCGCCGGGAAATATCATAGCCGTAACCTGACGGCAGCACATGCAGACTCATATTGGTTATCGCCAGAGGATCTTGTCGTTTTGACTCAAATATATTGGAGTGAATAATGTTTTTGCCATCCAGAATGGTTACCGTCTGAGAACCAATCACCTGACACTTGCCTCCCGCTTCCACAACCAGCGCCGTATCTTCATCAATGCCGATCCCCAGAATATGAGGATTTTGTGCCACCGCAGCCAGCAGCCGGTTAATCCGTCCCCGCTGGGCGAAATGCTGATCAATGACAACTTCCGCCAATAATCCCATTCCATGGGCCATGCTCAAAGTCAATTTTTTCGGTGTATCGCTGGAGTCGCCGCCAACGATCATGGTATCACTCATTACCGACGCTCCGGCACTTGTTCCGGCAATTACCGTTCCCCGGGAAAAAGCCCGCCGGAGTGCGGCATCCACGCCTGAGCCACCCAAAATACTGGTCAGCCGTAATTGGTCGCCGCCGGTAATAAAAATACCGGTAGCATTGTCAATTTCACGAATTTGATGACGGTCATTGGCCGACTCCCGATTGGTAATATACAAAACCGGAGCATTATCAGCACCCATTTGAGTAAATAAATTCCGGTATTCATCGCCAACTTCCCGGGGCAGTTCGGTAGCCGTTGTCAATACGGCGATCCGTGCCTGCCGGCCGCCGGCTATCTCCATGAACTTGCGGAGGATCAGACAGTCTCCCTGCTTGTCCTCGTTCCCGCCGATAATGACCAGATTTCCTGCTCTCGTTTTCTCCATGTCTTCCTCCCTCAGAGAATATGAAAAGCTTATACGCCTAGCTTTACCAGATATTGCATATCTTTATACATTTTTTCCGTCCGTCTGCTTCTAGCAAAAAGTGGCGGGAAAAACACCAAACCAGTACTATCACCATATAATGATTATGCTAAAAGAACATTATAGGAGGTCGACGCTATGAAGATCCGCAAGCTTTATTTGGATCACCCTTTATCCCAAATAAATTTCAGCGAAGATAAAAAACACCCCTTAGTTCCCAGACTGCAGCAGTTATTAAAAAACCGCGGTCTGTATAAAGGAGTGCTGCAGGTTGAATATGATGCCGAAACCCGGGAGGCGGTAGCTTTGTTTCAGGAATCCGCCGGCTTGCCGGCTACCGGCATCGCCGATCCTCTTACCTACTGTCACCTGCTGGATTCCCCTGTCAGCGAAATCCCGGTCTTAAAAAGCGCGGAGCGGGCTGACTTTTCCCTGCCCCGCGGCAATATCCTGATTGCCAAAGCTCAACGCCGGCTCACCCTGTTCGACGGCAACAATCCGGTCCATCAGTATCCGGTCGGCATTGGCAAGCCGGCAACCCCTACCCCTTCCGGCAACTATGCCATTGCCAATAAAATTTTAAACCCCGGCGGTATGCTGGGCACCCGCTGGATGGGTCTTAACTACGATACCTATGGCATTCATGGCACTAGAACGCCGTGTAAATAAAAGCATGACAAATAAGTTGCCTACATTATTTATATGCTACTGAAGCAAAGTATACCCCCGCCCGGCACACGCCAGGCGGGGAATAAACAAAAAGCCACCCCGCAGAGGGCGGCCATTAATTGCGTTGGCATCCCCAGCAGGATTCGAACCTGCGACACATGGCTTCGAAGGCCACTGCTCTATCCATCTGAGCTATGAGGACGCAATCTACTTTATTATGACATGAGTTGATTATACGCTCCATCCCATTTACAACCAAGAAGAATTATGTCCCAACACATAAAACCCCCGGCAACAAATCTACTTCTCCGCCTATAAAATCTACTGACTTGCATAGTATAGCAATCACCCCTGATAACATATTTTTGGCAATAAATTTATCTTCGGTGTTATACGTAAAAATTTGTACTTTTTTACATATAATTGCAGGAATTTCCTGTAAAATGTAGTATATTGGAAATCAGGAGGTGGTTATATGCGGAAAAACCATTTATTTTTGTTAGTAGCCTGTTTGATGACGATTTCCACATTGATTGGAGGTTGCAGCGGTATACAAAATAAGGCGGTAAATAGCGCCAATAAGTATCCTGAAAAGCCAATTACTATTATTGTTCCTTTTAGTGTTGGTGGTGGACAAGATCTAGCAGCTAGAACTATCGAAAAAGATGCATCTAAATACCTTGGGCAATCCCTGATAATTGTCAACAAACCCGGTGGTGCAGGTATAAACGGTTGGAACGAACTGGCAGCATCTAGACCTGATGGCTATACTATAGGAATGACCGGTGCTGAATTAATTACATTACCTATATATGGCACGACAAAGTATAATTATATATCTGCGTTACAGCCCCTAGCGCAAATTACAAGTTCTTCTTGGATAGTAGTCATTCAATCAAAGCAACCATGGAAAAGTATAGGCGAATTAGTTACTTATGCCAAAGAACACCCGGGTGAATTAAAATTTAGTCATGGTGGGATCGGATCTTTCCCTCATTTAATTGGTGAAATGATTAATAAAGAATCCGGTATTGACCTCGAACAAGTTCCATTTCAAAGTTCTGGTGAAGCATTGACAGCATTACTTGGAGGACACGTCCAGGTTGCTATTGTTAATCCTTCTGTGGTAAAGGCGCATATTGACAATGGCACTATAAGAGCATTAGCTGTAACAGGTAAATATCGGCTTGATGATCCATGTCTTGCCGATATACCAACATTAATGGAACAAGATTTTAATATTGAATTTGAAAATTGGTTTGGACTAGCAGCACCCAAGGATATACCGCCAGAAGCAAAAGCTAAACTTGCCGAAGGGCTAAAAAAAATGACTGAGGATGAAGAATTTAAACAACATGTTAAAAACATGGGATTACAAGTTGAGTATTTAGATCCTCAAAAAGTAGAAATGAAATGGATAAATGAAAAACAAGAATTATCTAAAATCATACACGAAGACGGCATTCTAGACTTAATCAGGGCCCAAAAAAAATAAGCTTTGATAATCCCCTTATCCTTCTGGGTATGGGGATTATTTATTTTCGCAGTAAGTAAAATACCCGGCAGCATTGTGCCGGGATAAAGTATCAAATCTATGTAAACAGAGCAGCTAAGCCACTCTGAATATTATGGCTTAATTGTAGCCGCTAATTTTTAGAATTAAATTAGAACCGTCTACCCCAGCCAACGGCAAGAATAGAAAAAAGCCACTATCATTCATAAAGATACAGTGGCTTTAGTATTTACGTTATTTAATGTTCTCCGCCAAGAATGACACCAACAATTACGCCGGCTAAGAAACTATCAAATCCGTCATCACCATTGTCATGATGCCAACGATACCAGTCTTTCCATTCATGCGCATGTCTTTCTTGCCAATCCCGATCGCCATCATGTTCGTGCCATTCACGATCGTGCTCCCTCCATTCCCGATCATGATCTCTCCATTGTTTGTCGTGATCATTATGCCATTGCTGGTCATGATCATCATGTCTGGTTTGGTCGCGATCATCATGTCCGGTTTGGTCACGATCATCATGTCTGGTTTGGTCACGATCATCATGTCTGGTTTGGTCGCGATCATCATTTGATTGATGATGCTCATCCCTATCTCTATCATTGGGCGAAGCATTTACTAATCCTAGCCCACTGAAAGAAGATATAAATATCGCTAGTATTAAAGCAGTCAGCTTCTTTTTCACTTTACCATTCCTCCAATCTACTAATTACTATTTTATTATAGTATATGATTGTTACGGCTTTGTCACAACTGGTAAAAAATAAAGCCCCGTTATGGAGCTTATCAATAATGATTTTCCGCAGGTGGTTACTGGAAAAAAGAATGGATGATAAAAGTAAAACTAACCCCCTACCCCAGCCATCGGCCAGGAGAGGGGATAATTGTAAAAAGACTTTCTGGGGACAAAACAGGATAATCGTATAAACCAAACCCGCCCGGCACACGCCAGGCGGGGGATTAACATTAGACTCAAACATTTTAATTCAAGAACATCGCTAACACATCTATCTCAATTTGACGAACGGCATCTTCATGTCTCTGATTTTCTAGCCACGCCCTATCATTCCACTCCTGCCACGACTCATCTTCGCGCCTTTGCAACTCTCGTTCATGCCGCTCCATTTCTAGCTCATTCCGATATTGCCGTTCATTGTCTTGCCGAAGATAACGCTCATGCCTTTCGTTTTCCTGGCGCTGGCGTTCGTGCCAATCCCGCTCATTCTCATTTCCATGTCGCCGCATCTCCCGCTCATGCCGCTGATTTTCCTGAAACTGCTGATCATTATGTTGCTGCTGCCAATCGTCTCTTGGCGAAGCTTGTGATACGGTTGCGCTAAATCCGAATTGCATAACACCCGCCAACAGTGAGTAAGTGATTATTTTCTTTGCTATATTTTTCATAAAATTAGCCCCTCCATTATGTATAATCAATTATCTATTCATTGATTATCTAAAGTTTATAATAGAAGTATGACAAAATTATGACTGAGTAGTCAGTTTTTATAATGAAAAAGCCCGTCCCCATCACGGCAACGAGACTTATTTTTCTATAAACCATCGTCCCAATTCATCAATAAGCTACGGATAATATACCACAAACATGATATATTAAGTTGTAACGGAGGTGACTTAATAATTGTGCGAAGTTATAATCTAAACTCACAAGACATAGAAACTATGCTTCAAGAAAAATACGGTAATAAAATTGAACCCGTCAATCGATTAAAGCTTGAACAACTTAAACGGCAACAGCAGCAAAGAAAAAATGCTTCATCATAAAAAAATCCCGGCAGAATTACGCCACCGGGATAAAGTATCAAATCTATAAATAGAGTATTTAAGTCACTTGTTATGCCTACTATTTATAATAGCCGCTAATTTTTAGACATAAATTACAAATTGTTATTTTTTCTCTTTAAGCAATATTCCCTTTTTCTTTCACCTATGGCCTGTCTAATTTCTTCATATATTATTGGAGCAATACTGGTAAGTATATTGTCAGCCATGATATTTAATGTTTTATAATCGGCTTCAGGCCAATATGATTTTAG
>JBDKTO010000031.1 GCA_039680175.1 Veillonellales bacterium
TATTCTTGCTGTACTTGGTATTTTGGCCGGCTTTATTATTGGTGTTGTTACCGGCTATATCAGAACGACTCAAAACAAAGTACTGAGTGTAATAGCCTCCTTTTATGTTTGGCTTATCCGTAGTACGCCGATCATCGTGCAGGCACTGTACATTTATTTTGTTATACCCAATGTTTTGCATGTGACTCTAAACCGGGAGATGGCGGGAATCATTTGTATTTCCCTTAATGCCGGTGCTTACATTTCGGAGATTGTCCGCGGGGCAATTAATGATGTACCGAAGGGGCAATGGGAAGCAGGGTTTTCTTTGGGCATGAATAAGCTGCAGATTCTAGCTCATTTGATCTTTCCGCCGGCTTTTAAAAGCATGCTACCGGCTTTAGGCAATCAATTTATTATTACAATCAAGGATACCTCCATTCTAACAGTAATCGGTGTCGCGGAAATGACATACCAGGCTTGCCAATATGCGGCGACATCTTTTAATCTTGTTGAAAGTTATACCATCTTGGCACTGTTTTATCTATTTTTAATTTCAATACTCTCGGTTGTTTTGAGTGTTTTAGAAAACAAGATGGGAGTGGATAGAAAATGATGAAGGTTTGCCATTTAAAGAAAAAGTTCAATCAGAATATGGTATTGGATGATGTGAATCTTGAATTGAAAGCCAAAGAAGTAACATGTATCTTAGGTCCCTCCGGGGCGGGTAAAAGTACATTCTTGCGCTGCTTAAATTTATTGGAGAAGCCAACGGAAGGTAAGATCCTGTATGACGGGAAAAACACTTTGGATGATAAGTTTGACATTCGGCAGCTGCGGGAAGACGTAGGTATGGTATTTCAGCATTTTAATTTATTTCCGCTAAAAACTGTTGCCGAAAATATTATGTTAGCGCCCAGGATCGTGAAAAAAATGAACAAGAAAGCTGCCCGGAATCAGGCGATGGAGATGCTTGATAAAGTGGGGCTGGCGGATAAGGCCGATGTGATGCCCCATACCTTATCCGGCGGACAGCAGCAGCGGGTAGCAATTGCCCGAGCGCTTGCCATGGAGCCCAAGATGATTCTCTTTGACGAACCGACATCGGCTCTTGATCCCGAATTGGTCGGTGATGTTCTGGCTGTTATGCGCAAGCTGGCTAACGAGGGGATGACGATGATCGTCGTCACGCATGAAATGGGATTTGCCAAGGATGTGTCCGATCGAATCCTCTTTATGTCGGATGGAAATATTGTTGAAGATTCGAATCCGGAAGATTTTTTCACAAATCCAAGGACGGAGAGGGCGCATTCCTTTTTATCCCGCATTATTGCATAGGTGGACTTGATTGGATCGGCAAATCACTTTTTCGTGAGCAGTTCTGATCTTTTATGGAGAGGGGTTTGACGTGAAAATATTAAAGTTGCAAGGCGGTTCTATTATCAACGGTGAAGGTTCTTTAGAATATTTAAGGCAAGTGGAATATAAGAAAGCCATGATTATTACCGGAAGCAAGTCTATGTTTGCATCCGGTGTCATTGGGAAAATTGAAGCATATATGAAAAAGCCGGATAGGCAAATCCACATCTATGGGGTAATTGGTAAAAATCCAACCAAGGAAGAAGTCTATCAAGCGCTTTATCAGGCGCGGGAGTTTAAGCCCGATGTAGTTATTGCCGTTGGCGGGGGATCGCCTATGGACGCAGCCAAAGCGGTTGTCTTGTTTTATGAATTTCCGGATCTCAATTTTGACAACGTATTTTCCACCAAACTGCCCGAGAGAAGAGAAAAAGTAAAATTTATCGCCATTCCGTCGACTTCCGGCACAGCCAGCGAAGTGACACATGTGACGGTGATTACCTATCCGGAAGAAAAAGTGAAGCGGGCCATCCGTTGCGATTGTTTGCGGCCGGATATTACCATTTTAGATGGAACGATTCCTCAAACGCTTCCGCCTCATATTGTGGCGGAAACGGGAATGGATGCCTTGACACACGCTTTAGAATGCTATATCAATAAAAATGGCGATGAATTTACCGATGCGCTGGCCAAAGAGGCTATAGAAGGAATTTTGTATTGGCTGCCGATTTCATATGAAAAAGCAACCTTGGAAAGCAGACAGAAAATGCATGCAGACCAATGTATGGCCGGTATGGCATTTTCGAATGCCGGGCTGGGAATTGTCCATGGAGTATCTCATGCTTTTGGCGGAATGTACGATACGGCGCACGGACTGGCTAATGCGGTTATTTTGCCGTATTCTATGGATTATAATAAAAAAGATGCATTTGTCGCTGCTAAATATCAGCGACTATCCCGGGCAATTGGAAAGGATATCATATTTGCAGTAAAAAAACTAAGTGAGTTTTTGGAAATTCCGCCAAGATTTAAAGATATCGGTATTGCTGAAACGGCATTCAAAGAAGCTTATGAGAATTTGGTGAAAAATTCATTGGGAGGATCAACTGTCGTAAATCCGATTGTGGTATCGGAAGCGGATATGAGAAAGTTTGTAAGTGCAGTGTATTATGGATATCCCGTTGACTTTTGAACCGACCGGAGCGTGTGCATAGAGGGAGGGAAGCAATAATGGAAACATATAATCCGTTTCGAAATATGCTTGGCTTTTTAGATGCTGCTGCCTAAAGACTTGACTTAACGACTGACGATTATATTGCATTGCGCTCCCCGGAACGTGAGATGATTGTTTCTATACGGTTATTATGGATGATGGCCATATAAAAATTTTTACAGGATATGAGTTCAACATAACAGTTCGCGGTGACCCTGTAAGGGTGGATACGATTTCATCCGGATTTAATTTGGATGAAGTGAAGGCATTGGCTGCCTAGATGACATGGAAATGTGCCGTTGTCGACATTCCCTATGGAGGAGCAAAAGGCGGGGCTATCTGTGACCCTGCTGCGCTGAGTTGAAAAGACTAGAACGTATTACAAGGTGCTACACTGCAAAAATTTTGCCTATACTGGGAACGGAGCAGGATGTGCCAACACCGGATGTAAATACGGATGCACAGGTTATGGCGTGGATTATGGATACTTATAGTTCTTACCAAGGCCATTTCGTTCCGGCGGTTGTAACGGGGAAACCCTTGGAAATTGGCGGATCTTTAGGGAGACGTGAAGCTACAGGACGCGGTGTCATGTTCACCATGTTGCAGGAACAAGGTTTTTCCATTGTGGCCATTGGTGATGCCTCCTGTGCTTTTTATAAACCGGATGGTCTGGATATTCATGCTGCTATACGTTATACAAAGAAAAATAAAGGTTTACTTAAGGGATATTGCGAAGAAGGGGCTAGGCTGATCAGTAATCAGGATTTGCTGGGACCGGATGTGGATATATTAATTCCTGCTGCTCTGGAAAACCAAATCAACGAACAAAATGCCGCCTATATACGTGCTAAAATTATCGTGGAAGCTGCTAACGGACAGTTCCTTATTTTGAATGAGTACAGAATGAGCAGTCTTTTCATTGGGATGAAACTTACATTAACGACAATCTGAAGAAGACGATGAAAAAAGTGAAGCATATGAGAGAAATATAAAATATAGTTATACTGTGGGTCATTCGAAAACGAAAGCCTGTAGGAAATACACGATGCAGATGGAATCTGCTGTGAGTTCCTACAGGCTTTTTCGTTATATTTACTTAATAAATGAGGTGACGGAGGAATTAGTTTGAAACCTATCCTTTTCTATTACATTTGAAACTTGCTAATTGCTTTATGGAGATCTTGCGCCAGGCGAGACAATGACTGACTGGAAGAGGCGATTTCTTCCATGGATGCCGACTGTTCTTCTGTTGCAGCGGATACTGCCTGCGCTTCTCCAGATGCCGATTTGCTTAATTGATCGATCTGTTTTACGGATTCGACAATTTGCTGGCTGCCAATAGCCATCTGCTCGATGGTAGCAGATATTTCTTTCACTTGTCCAGACACTTGAGTTATTAGGCCTGTGATTTCCTGGAATGATTGCCCGGAAGCATTGACTACTTCTGCTCCCAGCTTAACCTCGCGAGTGCCATCATTCATGGCTACGACTGCTTTGTCAGTATCGCCCCGAATTTCACCAATCAGCGCGGCGATTTGCTTGGCGGCATCTTGCGATTGTTCTGCAAGTTTGCGAACCTCTTCCGCGACTACGGCAAAACCACGCCCTTGTTCTCCGGCACGCGCAGCTTCAATAGCGGCATTTAAAGCTAATAAATTAGTTTGACCAGCAATACCCGAGATTGTATCGACAATCTGTCCAATTTCCTTAGAACGTTCCCCCAATTTGGCTACTACCTGGGCAGAGGCGGTAACTGTCTGTTCGATATGGGCCATCTGATTGACCGCTTTAGCCACCGATTTATTACCTTCGATGGCCTTATCAGCTGCTTGAGCCGACTGTCCGGCTACTTCATTGGAATTGGCAGCAACTTGCTGGATACTGGCTGACATCTGCTGTACCACGGCAGATGTGTCATTAGCTGCGCCTAGTTGTTGCTCTGCGCCTTTTGCCACTTCGGTAATGGAAACAGCAACCTGGTTAGCGGCTTGGGCTGACTGATCGGCACTCGCGGTCAGTTCCTCTGAGGATGCAGCCAACTGCTCGGAGGACTCATTGACGTTTTTCATCAGTATACGGAGACTGCTCCGCATTTCTACCAAAGCATCTGCCAACTGACCAATTTCATCTTTTCTGACAAGCAGACGCTCTTTCTCACGCAAATCGCCTTCTGCTAATTTTTTGCAAACTAATACCATTGTATTGATCGGGTTTGTTATCATTTTGGTAATATATAGGCCGCTCACAATTAATACGAGAAATACGGCTGTTACAATTGCAAATAAAATGTTTTTAGAGTGCTCAAAGTCAATGTCATTTTGACTATTGATTTTATTGGCACCTTCAGCGTTATATTCACTTAACTCTATCAGGCATTTTTCAAATTCAGCCATCGATGGTCTAACACGTTGTTCATATACTACATAAGCCTCAGCATTTTTGTTCTGCAAGACCAAATTGATTATTGCATTTCTTTCCTGACGGTAATTTTGCATGGCTGCTTTAAATTTAGGAATCATCTCAACTTCAAAGGGATCTAATTTTGTTTTTTCATATTCAGCAAAATTATTGTCGAATTTTTCTGCTTGAATGTCCATGTCCTTTTTTAGTTCATTTCTACGGTTATTATCAGTAGTGAGCATCAACTCTAGCATATCAGATTTAATAGTTCGCTCAATCGCAATATCTTGACTCATCAGCTGTACCGGAATCAACTTATCTTTGTACATTACTGTCACATCGGTATTCGCTTTAAGTAAATAGTGGTATCCTGTGTAGGCAAGAATTGCTGACGATATAACAGCTATGGCGATTAGAATACCTAGTTTATAAACCATTTTTAAGTTATCAAACCATTTCATCCTGATTTCTCCTCTCGATTAGCAGATCTTCTTTCTTCTAAAACTGCAACAACCGTTTTTTTTTGCTCCATGTCTATAAACTTTAAAATGTCGATAGCCTTTCCTTCGACTCTGTAAATAACATCCTCCTTTCTTCATCTTTGCATAATATAAAAACTGCCAGGAAGGACTAGTATTTAGCCGCAACCTGACAGTCATAATTTCACAAAGAAACGTTAGACCAATGGCTTTGCGTCCCTACCTTTCGGTAAGTTTGCCGAATGAATAAGTGCTATAATAGAAACAGTAGCGACTGGCTCAATATGCAATATAATATATTTTTGCATGTTATATTGCACAAATACGCTTGATAAAAGTTTACCATCGCTGGATTAATTATGCAATATAATATATTTTATATGTTATATTGTACAACTGCTAGGGAGAGATGTTGTGAATAATTTAAATGGGATCATTAGCTATAATTTATC
>JBDKTO010000032.1 GCA_039680175.1 Veillonellales bacterium
ATTTGGCGCTCCAGGGAATGCCGTTGGCGTCTGTCCAAAACAGGCCGTGATCGTGCTGAACATACTGCCCGCCCCAGCCGGCCGCTTCAAAATCAGCCGGATCGGCGCCTTCCGTCAATTTATAAACCAGACCGGCAATCATCTCCATATGAGCCAGTTCTTCGGTGCCGATATCGGTGAGGATCGCTTTGGCGTTATCTGCATACCGATATATATATATAAAGCTAGCCGAACAATACTAGTACCCTTATGTATTATCACAACTTGTCCATTTTTAAGCCGCCGGATCATCACCCGGCTTTTCCTTCTTTTTTGCCCTTTTCACCATACGAGCTTCCCATTTTTCTTTAATTAACCGCCGCTTTTCTAGTAAGCGAATTACCGGGCCAACGCCTCCGGGTGAACTTGGCAAGCCATCAATCAGTATTCTGATTGCAGCTTTTTCTCCTGCTTTCCCCTCGGTCATCGATGTCACCCCCAGTAAAAATTTTATGCACAAACGGGTTGTCTCGGTGACTCTTATTTCTTAATTTCTTACTTCATCTTGAAGCATAAATGTTTTTGTGTTTCAGCTCGCAGCATATAATATACACAGATAAATTGTGATTGCTTTTTATTGCAAAAAGGGGTCGGTCTTATATGATAACCATAGCCGGATACGTTCGCGTTTCTAAAGAAGAACAGGCCGAAAAAGATCTTTCTATCCCCGCTCAAAAAGCGCGAATCATTGCCTATTGCCAATCGCAGGGCTGGGAATTGCGTGATATATATGTAGATGACGGATATAGCGCCAAAAACCTCAACCGACCGGAAATGAAGCGTCTTCTCAATGATTGCAAGCAGAATATGTTCAACGCAGTAGTAGTGGTGCGCCTGGACCGTATATCGCGTTCCCAAAAGGATGTGCTCTATCTTATAGAGGATGTGTTTGAACCAAACGAGATTGGCTTTAAATCAGTTACGCAGGCCTTTGACACAACGACTGCCTTTGGAAAAGCGGCAATCGGAATGATAGCCGTATTCGCCCAATTAGAACGCGATCAATTAATTGAACGTGTGTCGGAAGCAAAAAAAGAAGCCGCCCGTCAAGGCAGATTTATGGGAGGCCAGCCGCCCTTTGGCTATGCCCACAACCCTGCAAAGAAAATCGTAGAGATTAATGAAATTGAGGCCCAAGTCATACATATGATTTATAATATATACTTGCGGGGCGAAACGGGTTATCAAGCGATTGCCGACAAATTAAATGAACAAAAAATCTCACCAAGAAGGACGAAGTCGTGGAGCCGTTCCACTGTCCGCAAACTGCTGACCAATCCCTTCTATGCCGGCTATATCGCGCATAAAGAGCAATTTTACAAAGGACAGCATGATGCCATCGTAACAGTTGAACAATATAACGAAGTACAGGAATTATTAAAAACGCGAAATAAATACTTGCCGCAAATCCACTCCGGTCTCATCTCTGGCTGCATCTACTGCGGCGAATGCGGCGCCAGAATGCGCACAAAGAACGTATGGCAGAACCACCCTCAGACTGATCCAAAAAAGATTACCCGATACTATATTTGCTACTCGCAAGACGGCAGCACCCCTTATATGATCAAGAACGCGTCCTGCCGCTGCGGCTATAAAAAAGCAAATAATATTGATCAGCTTGTTATTAATCGTCTTATGAAGTACGCGACTAAACCAAGACTAGTCAAGGAAGTAGCCGCTGAGCTTCTTGCCAAAGTCAATACCGCATCAACCGCACTTGCTTCAGTGCAGACAAAAAAAGAACTGGAAGCCATCAAGAAAAAACTAAATAGATGGTATGATGCCTTTGAAAAAGGCGCCCTTGATCCGGAGCAGCTTACGGAAAGAGTTAAGGATTTAAGCGAACAGCGCTATCACCTTGAGCATCGGCTGCTTGAATATGAAGCAGCGGAAACAACAGTACAAGCGCAAGCCCGCTCCATCGAAGATTTTATTGAAACGCTGAAATCGTTTAAAAAAGTATGGCGCGAAGCTACGCCTGAGGAGCAAAAGGCAGTTGTGCGAAGCCTTATTAAGCGAGTAACTGTATATGAGGATAATCATATCGATATTGAATTTTTTTCAAAGTAAATTTATTCCAGGCGCAGAAATCCTTGCGAATCAAATATCAATATGCTAAAATAATTAATAGTTTGATTAATAATTATCTATCGACATACAAATGCTATGACATGTAAGTCAATTGTATATAATGGATATACAATTGACTTGTTTTTTCCCGGCTTTGGGGATCTGAGGTCGTAGGATGGATGCTTTAACTATTGAAATGAAAGACAAATACTGGAGGATCAGCTATGGACCAAAATGGAAAAGAATATCAAAAAGCTATTGAATATATCCGTTCATTAATTATTGACCAAAAAATCCAGATTGGGAGCAGAATTCCTCCGGAGCGAAAAATATCGGAAACTCTTTCTATTAGTCGTAATTCCACAAGAGAAGCTTTACGAATGCTTGAAAATATGGGTCTCATTGAAAGCCGGCAGGGCTTAGGCAACTATCTGAGCGGGAATGTATCGCAGAGCCTTTCAAAAATGATTGACGCTATGCTAATTCTGCAACAAACAGACGCCGAAGATATTTTTCAATTCCGGCGAGGGATTGAAAAAACCGTCTTCGATCTAGCCTATAAAAAGCGCAAAAATAACCCTTATCTTGCTCAGATGAAACCTCTGTTTCCCAAATTTCCCAAGGCAATGTTGGCTGCACAAATCGAAATGGACAAAGAATTCCACTACCTGCTGATACGTGCGGCAGGAAACAAACTGCTAAGCATCATGATGAGTTCTGTTTCCGACATTTATTACGAGGGGATTGATCTGGTATTGCGAAATGCATCACCTGAGGTGATGCACAACCTGCATCTGGCCCATTTGGCCATTTACGAAGGCCTTGTCCAGGATAACCCGGCAAGCGGAATACAGGCTATCGACCGGCATTATGATATCATTGACAAAATGTCCTTCCAAAAATATCAGATCGGAAATTTCTATACGGCACACACAAATGAGTCCACGCTATATACTTATAAAGTAGGCTGTGCGGATTAGGCGGAAACGCTAAATCGATTAATTTGTAGTGGGTGAAAAGATGGATTTCAAGCAAATTGAGGCATTTATCAATGTAATAAAATATAGGAGCTTTTCCAAGGCTGCGGACGCATCTTTTCTGACGCAGCCTACGATTAGTGCTCATATAAATTCGTTGGAGAAAGAACTGGGAGTAACTCTCATCGACCGGATGGGGAAAGAGTCGTACCCAACAAAAGAAGGCAGTCTCTTTTATAAATATGCTCTCGATCTTATTCATACGCGAGACAAGGCTGCCATGGCTGTCAGTAACAAAAGAAATGATATGTCAGGAATTTTGGAGGTACAGGCTTCCAGTATCCCGGGGCAGTATCTCGTACCCGTTCTTATGGCAAGATTTAAAGAACAATATGAAAACGTGCGGTTTTATTTGGAACAATCAGACAGTAAGCAGGCCGTTCGCAACATCTGTGACCATAAAGGCGAAATAGGATTCACCGGCTATCTCCGCAACAACGAACTGACATATGAGTTTCTTTGCCGGGATAAATGTGTCATTATTACGCCAAAACTGCCGAAATACCTCGCGTTGCGGGAGCGGAAGAAAAAAATTAACATTCTGGATTTTGATGGTGAATCCTTTATTTGGCGGGAAGAAGGCTCGGCGACCCGTAAAACCTTCGAAGATAGGTGTGTCCAAAGCGGTGTCCGAATTCATGCACTTGCTATGATGAATAACATAGGCGCTATTAAAACGGCAGTGTCTCAAGGCATGGGGATTTCCGTTTTATCCGAGATGGCGGTCCGGCATCAAGAAACGGAAGATGACTTTCTTTCTTTTGAAGTCGAAGAAGACTGTTTTGACCGGGAATTTTATATGATGTATAAGAAAAACGTTACGCTTTCACCTGTTGCTACCGAGTTTAAAACTTTTACGCAAAATTATTTCAAAGAAACCTTTTAGACTATTACCGATAATGCCTCGACAGTATGATGCCGGGGAAGAATAGACAAGCTTTGATTTGTCTATTCTTCCCCGGGCTAAGGCTTATTCTTGACATAAAAAATCGATTGTAGTATTATAAATTAGTTATTAATGTAGCAGCAATTGATATGGGGGAGTATGGGTTCTGGTGTTCCCTCTGGTCTTCAAAACCAGTATAAGGAGTTAAGAGCTTCTTAGGTGGGTTCGATTCCCACACTTTCCCGCCATATTTTTATTACAGCGCAAAAGGATAAGACGGATGCTGATCCGCCTTATCCTTTTTATTTTTTCTATTACTTGCTCATTATTACCGGCTGATTTAATATAGCTTCAGCTTCAATTTTTAAATACATCCCGTATGGCTTGTACAACCATAGAGAATTCTTCACACCGAATCGTGCGTACATCTAAGCAGACTTGATCTTTCCGGACGCGGACGATGACAGGAATTTTCCCCTGGTGCAGCCGTTTTTCTATATCTGCTGCCGTCATAGTATTTGATTCCACGGAAACGACATAGCCTGGAAGAGTGTATTCCGGATAAGATCCGCCGCCTACAACATCTGTTTCAGCGGCTATGTCAATCGCAAGGGGCAGCTGACACTGTCGCAGCATTTCTGCCAAAGTCTCCGCCTTTCTCCGGCATTCCTCCTCTGTCAGAGACAGCATCGCCAGTACGGGTATTTTTTTGACCGCTATTTTTTCATCGCGGTACAAATGAAGGGTTGCCTCCAAAGCAGCCAACGTCATTTTATCAACGCGCAGAGCCCGCAGGAGCTGGTTCTGCTTCATTTGTTCGATAAAACATTTCTTGCCGACGATAATGCCGGCCTGGGGGCCGCCGAGAAGCTTGTCGCCGCTAAAGGTCACCACATCGCAGCCCTGGTCAAGGGCTTCCTTCACTGTCGGCTCATAGGGCAGACCAAAACAGCGCATATCAACAAGCAGGCCGCTGCCTAAATCGTTGATAAAAGGTATCCCCCGCTCATGAGCCAGCACCGCCAGTTCCTCCGTAGCAACGCTTTCGGTAAAACCTATGATGCGGTAATTGCTGGTGTGCACCTTCATGACAGCGCCTGTCTTTTCATTGATGGCACAGCTGTAATCCTCCAGATGGGTCTTATTCGTCGTGCCGACCTCACAAATAGTTCCGCCGCTGCGCTCGATGACCTCGGGAATACGGAAAAATCCGCCTATTTCAACGAGCTCACCACGTGAAATCAAAACCTCGCGCCCCTTGACCAGCGTATCCAGGACAAGCAGGACTGCCGCCGCATTATTATTGACGACAAGCACATCCTCTGCACCCGTAAGCTCCCGCAGTATTTCGCTAAGATGGCTGTAGCGGGAGCCACGCTTTCCCTCATCCAAATTGTATTCCAAATTGGAGTAATGACAGGCAATATCCAATAGTTGTTTTTGCAGGCTGCTGCTTAGAATTGATCGCCCCAGATTTGTATGAATAATCGTCCCCGCAGCATTAACGACACGCTTGAGATGAAACTCCTTACGCTGTTCCAGTCTTGCCTGAACCAGTGTTTCCAAGGTCTGCTCCGTCGGTAACGTCGCCCTGATTCCCGACAAGAGTTCCTTGCGGATAGAAGCCAGTACACTTTGTATCGACTGTTTCACCAGATTCCGCGAAAAGGATTCCTCGAGACACACCATAGCCGGGCTTTTCAACAGTACATCTACCGACGGCAGATTTTCCAATAGCTGTTTTGCTTCTTTTTTCATAATAATACCTACTCTCTACCGCTTCGCTATACTTTTCAGAGCCTCAACGGCTTGACGCACGTCTTCCTCCGCCGTAAAGCTGGAAAAGGAAAAACGCACCGTACCGCGCCGCTCTGTCTGTAAGGCCTCATGCATCAGGGGAGCGCAATGAAAACCGGAACGCGTCGCCATGTGGAATTCCTCCCACAGAATTTCACTGACGACAGCTGAATCGGCATCACCAATATTGACGGAAAAAACGCTAACCCGGGGATGTGTAAAATCGCCGTATAAGGTGAGATTAGGAATAGACCGGGCTCCCCGAACAAATATCTGAGCCAGCCTGCTCTGCTTCTGCAGCATCTGCTCCACCGTCTTATCAAGAATATACCGGATGCCTGCCGCCAGACCTACGATTCCCGTTACATTGGCCGTCCCCGCTTCCAGCACGCCAGGTAGCCCTGCCGGCTGCTCGCGGTTAAAGGAATGAACCCCGTCGCCGCCTGTAATGAGCGGTTTGACTGTTAGGTCCTTCTTGAGACAAACACCACCAGTCCCGCCAGGTCCATAGAGGGATTTATGACCGGTAAAGCAAACAGCCGAAATAACACCGTCTGACAAGTCCACAGGATAGGCCCCGGCTGACTGGGAAACGTCGACGACGAGAAATATCCCATGTTTTTTGCAGAACTTCTTGATCCGATCCAAATCCAGGACATTGCCCGTTACATTGGAAGCATGGTTGCACACAACCATTTTCGTTTCAGGCCGCACCCTTTGCTCAAATTCATCATAGCGGAGAGCGCCTGTCAACGGCTCGCCGGAAATGAAATCGAGAAAAAGTCCTTGCTGCCTCATTTGATATAACGGTCGGAGCACAGCATTGTGCTCCCACACCGTCGTCAGCACATGATCACCGGGATGAAGGATCCCCTTTAAGACCACATTCAGGGCCGTTGTCGAATTATGCATAAAGACGACCTCATAATCCGAACTCGCCTGAAAGAGTTCCTTGACAAGACACTTCGCCGCCAGCACCTTTCGATAAGCATTGAGGGAATAACCATGGGCCCCGCGCGACGGATTTCCTAATTCCTGCGAATTTAACGCATCGTATACAGCCTGTGCCACCTGCTGCGGTTTTTGGACTGTCGTGGCGGCATTATCAAAATAGTGCATATTATTCCCCCACTTCCATACACTCACCGGCAACGCGGTAATCCTTCATACGCTTCGTAATATGCATTTTATCCATATATTCTAAAATCAATAGTGATGCCTTCCGGCTGGAGCCGATCATATCGCGAAAATCCCCCAGCTCAATCTTTTCATTTGTGCGAAGATACTCCCGCACCTGCTGCACTGCCTGCTGATAAAATCTCTTGAGAATAACATATTCAAAGGTCAAAAAAACGACAGTATCACCGTTCAGAGCTTCCAATACTGCGGCGGCATTCTTATCCGTCGCCGTGAACTCATCGGTCTTGACGGCCGTAAAGCCTGCTTTCTCCAAAGCCACCTCAATCTTCCTCTTAGTTTGCTGCTGAGCTGGATTGAAGACGACTTCAAAATTACTGGCAGCAATGATATGATCCTTTTCCCTACAAATACCGCCTTCGATCATTAGCTGCAAGAGCTCCGATATATCCCGTTCACTTAGATCCTTCCCCAGGCAAGACCGGAATTCACTAATGTCCATACCCTGCCGCAGAGAATGTTTTCGGTGATAGTTTAGCAGTATCTGCAAAACCTGCCCCCGCAGCTTCTTATATGTTTCTTTATGCAAATAACCCAGCGGCGTTTCCCGGATAACCTCAGCGCCGTTCAGTTGGTCGATAGCCATTTGCAGATCATCGCCGGAAAATCCTGTATATTCCTCCAGCTCTGCCTTCGTCGTAAAGGGCGATTTTTTATGCAGCAAGAAGTCGGCTACGATTTCATCGACAATCCCATCATCTTTGGCCTTTAAACTTTCCAAAATATCAGCCTTAAAGCGGCGGTGCTTGACCGGGCTGGCATCAAGGATTTCTCCGCCGGCGATTGTATGAATTGGAGAAAATGTGCGGAGAATAAAATAATCACGCTCCTTGACAACGAGCTGCTCCTGTTCCAGGCGCAGTTGCACAAATCCTTCTTCTCCCGGGTTGATTGCTTCAGTGCCAATAGGTACCGTCCGAGCCATCACCTCTCTCGTCCCTACGAGGAGGCGGACCCGATCCCATAAACCAATGGAAAGCGGCGATCTGCCAAGGCATTTTACCTTGACGTCAAGCATCCACGTAGCCTTGAGTTTATCCGACGCAGCGAGGACATCGCCCCGCTGAAGTTCATCTTTGGCGATATTGGCCAGATTCAAGGCCGTACGCTGTTTGGGTTCCGCTTTTTTTACATTCTGCTCATGAATCTGTATATTGCGAATGCGTACTTTCTTACCCCCGGGATATACATAGAGCTCGTCGCCAATAGAAACACTGCCATCGAGAAGCGTCCCTGTTACAACGGTACCAAATCCCTTGACACTGAATACCCTGTCAATATTCAGGCGGGCCATGCCGTCACTGACTACGTCAGGGATCTGCTCCGTCATGTCCTGTATTTTTTGGATCAGCTCGGGAATCCCCCTTCCCGTAACCGCGTCCGTTTCTACGATAGCCGCATCAGCTACAATTGTATCAGCCAGCTGATCCCGTATATCCTCAATCGCCATCTCCTTCAAGTCAGCATCTACTGTGTCGATCTTCGTTAGGACAATAAGAAAATTCCGCACTCCCAGCAGCGTCAATATGTCCAAGTGCTCCCGCGTCTGCGGCATAACGCCTTCGTTAGCATCAATGACAAGAAGAACCAAATTAATACCGGGCAAGCCGGCTACCATATTCTTTATAAATCTTTCGTGTCCGGGCACATCGACAATGCCTACCCTCGTATGATTGGGAAGATCAAGATAGGCAAAACCCAAATTGATCGACATGCCTCGTTTCTTTTCTTCTATCGTCGTATCCGTTTCAATACCAGTCAAGGCCTTGATCAACATTGTCTTGCCGTGATCGACATGTCCGGCCGTACCAATAACGATATGCTGTGCCATGTCACTGTAGCTCCTTTATCTGTTCATATGTAACCGTGAGTCCTTCTTGCCTGGCATGGTAAAAGCCTTCACACTGTATTTTCTTTTCCTGCAGCAGCGCTGCTAATGCCCCTTCATCCCCCAATGTGTATTTCAAGGAGAACCCGCAGCTGGCGTATATTTTCTCCGGCGTCGGTATGATGCGGATCTTCATCTGCCGCTCCTTGGTTGCAGCCTCCATTTCCATGGCGTCCTGTGTCGAATAAAAAAGGGCAACTCCATATCGTTCCATTATAGTCACCTCAAGGCTTTACAATCCGATAAGCTGAGCGCATCATTTCCACGATACGATACATATTCGTTATTTCACCGACTGCTACCTTTGCCGTCAGACCATAAAAATTCAAGCAGGCGCCGCACGCGTAGATTTCTACGCCCTTAGCAGCCAAATTTTTCAGATCCGCCAGGGATTCTGAACCCTCCGTGACAATAGGAACTCCGCCATTATAAAAGATGATCCGTTGAGGCAGGACATCCTGCTCGGTCAGCGTATAAATAAAGGTCTTCATTAGATTCTTGCCCAGCTTTTCCTCGCCGATACCCATCTTGTCGGAGTTAATGACGACGATATATTCATCATCAGCTTTATGACCTGCATTGACAGTCTGTTCTGTTTCCACAGTCTGCTCCGGTTCGACCGCTCCCTTGGTAATGACTACCGTATAGTGAGTTGGCGAATCCTCCTGCATTTGATAAACATAACCTAACTGCTTAGCCATTTTTTCTAGATTTTGTGTGGCAATTTTGTTATCGACCAGCGTTGTCACAGTATCGTGTTCTTTTAAAGCCTTACGCGTTTCAATGACCGGTAACGGACAAGCCTTGCCTAATGCATCTACTTTAAACATATTTATCCTCTCCTCTTAGTATATAGTAATTTCTTTATTTTCTTTTGGCACTATCGTGCCAAAATCAGCAGCTGGTATATGATTATTGTGGAGATCCTTCATCAAAGTCTCAACCTTTACCTCTGGAACTGTAACAAGAAGTCCTCCCGATGTTTGCGGGTCAAAAATAATTTCTTCTAAGCCAAAATCATCAATTTGAAAATCGATTTTATTCTCCAAATAATTGCGGTTCCGCTGTCCGCCTGCCGTCAGAATAAACTTTTTTGCGCCTTCGTAAGCTTCTGCAAAGTAGGGTAACTTTTTCGTATCTATATGGGCCGAATAAACACCGTGCAGCATTTCGTGCAAATGTCCGGCCAGGCCGAACCCCGTTACGTCTGTACAGCTAGTAACAGGATAATTTCGTATAATATCCATAGCATACTTATTTAAGGTCTGCATGCTGTCTGTCGCCTTTATGAAACTTTCCCGACTGATTTCCCCAGCGCTATAGCCAATAGTAATGATGCTGACTCCTAATGGTTTGGTCAAAATCAGATGGTCGCCTTCATGACATGTATCGTTGCGAAGGATTTGAGCCGGATGGACTGTCCCGGTAACAGCAAGACCATACTTTACGGTGCGGTCGTGTATGGAATGGCCGCCTGACAAAATACCGCCAGCTTCTTGCACTTTTTCTGCGCCGCCTTGCAGGATTTCCCGCAGGATCGACAAATCATTTTGCTCGGGAAAAGCGACAATATTTAAAGCCGATAAGACCATGCCGCCCATGGCATAGACATCGCTCAAAGCATTCGCCGCTGCGATCTTACCAAACAAATAGGGATCCGTCACCATCGTCGGAAAGAAGTCCACAGTCTGAATGATGGCCAGCGTATCCGACAATTTAATGACCGCCGAATCATCGGACGAATCAAAACCGACGAGAAGCTTGTCACTATTGAGCTTTGGCAACCCCTCCAGTAATTTCCCCAGATTACCGGCGCCGATTTTCGCGTTGCACCCGCCGCAAACTACTAATTGTTCCACATAAATCAACTCCTTTTATCTCGCTTCCCAGAAGCTCTCATAGAACATAACTCATGTATTCTCGCGTACGACTGTTAGCAGGACTTTTAAAAATCTGCTTTGTTGTACCAAATTCCAACGCTTCGCCGTTCTCCATAAAAAGCGTATAGTCAGCAATACGCTGGGCTTGTGACAAGTTATGCGTCACGATCACGATCGTATATTTTTCTTTGATCTGCCGCAAAGTATTTTCTATTTTCAATATATTCTTAATATCCAGAGCAGAACATGGTTCATCGAGAAGCAGTACTTTGGGATTAACAGCCAGGCTCCTGGCAATACAAAGTCGCTGCTGCTGTCCGCCCGATAAATTTCTGGCATCCATTTGGAGCTGCGCTGAAACCTCGTCATAAAGGCCTACTCTTTTCAAATTTTCCAGGATGATTTCACGTAGCTCTTTACTATCCTTGAGGCCATAATAGTTCAAAGCATAGCTCATATTTTTATAAACAGAAAAAGGAAAAGGCGACGGTTTTTGACATATAAGGCCGATGTTTTTCCGTATTTCCTGTTCAGGACGATCAAATATATTCTTCTTCTCCAATGTAACAATACCACTGATAACAACGCCGTCATTTTCTACGCTGCGATTCAGCGATTTCAGCAATGTTGTCTTGCCACACCCGGATGAACCGATAATAGCAGTAATCCGATTTCTATAGATCGGAAAAGTAATATTGTTTAAGATGCGCTTTTTATGAATGGTAACATTTAAATTCTTTACTTCAATGATAGGTTCCATGGTTATCCTTTTCTCCCATCTAAGCACTGGCAAGCTAAATTAATGATAATGAGCAGCACGAGCAGCACAAAGGCTGTCCCATAGGCCATTTCCAGGGAATAACCCTCATTGACCAATATATACAGATGATAAGGCAGCGCCATAAAGGGATCCAGCAGTGAGGGCAGCTTCCCTGTGTAGAGAACAGCACCTGTAAACATAATAGGAGCTGTCGCTCCCATGGCGTAGGCTGATGCCAGAGCAATTGTTGTAGCGATTTCTCTCCGGCATACAGGCAGAACGATGAACATTACTGTATGCGTCAGAGAAACACCTAATGCCAGGGACGAAGCGATAATTTCTCGGGAAAACTCGTTGAATACCTTCTCTATGCGCAGCGTAATGAAAGGGATGATCATAACAGCCAAAGTAATTCCTGCCGACAGAAGGCTTTTGGGAATAGCTGCATCCATGATAAGGAAACTATAGCCAAACAGGCCAAGCACAATCGAGGGAATTCCCGAAATACACTGGATCACAAAACGGTTGATTTCATATATAGCTTTATTCCGACAAAAAAAGCTCAAATAGATAGCCGTTGCCAGGGAAAAAATACCGGCAATCAACGCCGCTACAGCACCCAGATAGAGACTCCCCATAATGGCGGGAAAAATCCCCCCCGCCATGCCCAGCGGCATACCTTGGGGATAATTGAGAAGAAACTGCCCATTGATAACACTATATCCTTTAAAAAGAATATAGAGAAAGATAAAAAGGACAACAACTCCAACGATCAATCCGCTTGCATAGGAAAAGCAGCGAAGCAGCATATCCTTCATTGTCGTCCCCACTCTCTAAAGTGGTTTTTAAAAAAGTAAAATAACAGATTACACAAAACCAGCATGACGAGCAGCACCAGTCCCGCCGCATACAGGGCATGATAATGAGGGCTGTCATAGGCCGCACTGCCCATCTCCAATGCAATCAAGGCGGGAATCGTTTCTCCTTTATGGAGCAATTCCGGCAGAACGGACGCATTTCCCATGACCATCATGACTGCCATGGTTTCACCCATAGCCCGCGAAAAAGCTAAGATCAGGCTGACGCCGACGGCCCGAAAGGACTGGGGCAGAATAATTCTTCTTATCGTATACCATGAGCTCACACCGAGGTTCAGGGAAGGCCCTTCATACAGAGTTCTTCCATTCGTCAGCGATTCTGTACAATTTGTAATAATAAAGGGAAGGATCATGACGGCCAGCAGAACTGCTCCGGCCAGTACGCACTCGCCGGAGGAAATGCCGATGGTACTTTCAAAAAAACGGACGACGATCATCAAGCCGATAAAGCCAAAAATAACGGAAGGTACACCCGCCAGCATATCAATGAAGGATAAAAGGATCCGTCCCCCTTTTTCCTGAATACAAAAGCAGATACAAACAGCACAGCCGATACCTATCGGCAGAGCCATACAAATCGCTAAGCTGGATACGTAGAAACTTCCTAATATCATAGCCAATATGCCAAATTCTCCCGTTTCCCCAACAGGGTTCCATTCCGTTCCAAAAATAAAATTGACCGGACTGACCGTTTGAAACACCGGCAATCCTTCTACCGTCATATAGACGATAAGAAATACCAGCATGAAAAAGGTAAAGGCCGTGCATATTTTTATTAGAATTTCCAGAATGCGATCAAAGCTGCCCATTTAATATTCTCGATTCATTGTAAAATGAAATACAATAGAAAAATAAACAACCAAAGTGAACACCCGAGTATGATAAAGATGACAAAATCCAATCATAAGGTGGTTTTCACTATGGCTGTTTATCATAAGGATAGCACCTCCACGTCATCTTTTTGACATGTAAGACTTGCGGAAAGAGGCTACATAGAACATTCACTACGTTATATTGCACAGCAATTTCATCGCTGATTATATTGATGGTTCATGCTGCTTGATTGGCTGCTATTTTACCAAAACATTCAACTTGCATTTGCAAAGTGCGTTTATGCATAAAATGTTTCGGGTCTTAGATTATTTTACCGAAATAAATCCCATAGCTTCTACAACCTTGAGACCCGCTTCGGACCGTACATAATCCATAAATGATTTTTGCAGCGCTGTAAGCTCGCCATGGCCGACAATCAGAAGCGGTCTCTGTATTTTATAGGTGCCGTCTAAAATAGTTTCCGGCGTAGCAGCCACACCGTCGACCTTGAGCGGGAACAGCTTACCCTCGTTTTGTTTAGACACGCCATAAGAAGCATAGCCGATAGCATACTCATTCTCAATAACCTTGGCAACAAGAGCCCCCATAGAAGGAGCCTGAATAGCCGTTTTGACAATTTTCTCCTCACCCATGATATTTTTTTGGAATACTTCATGAGCGCCGCCGCCAACATCTCTCGTTACGACGACGATTTCCTTATTCGGCAAGGATGGATCAACCTGATTCCAAGTTTTATATTCACCAGAAAAAATCTTCTTTACTTCTTCACTGGTAAGATTATCCTTAACGTTTTTAATCGGATTTTTCTGGTTGACAGCGATAGTCAGCGCATCAATTCCCACCTTGTATTCCTTATAATCCTTAATTTTGGCCTTTTCCTCCTCTTTTACATTCCGTGACACGAGACCAAAATCAGCTGTGCCATCAATAATGGCCTTAATACCGGCACCTGATCCGCCGGAAGAAACATAAATCGTAATATTCGAATCAGGCAGTGAAGAATCTACCTTATTCCATTTCTCATTTTTTTCCGTAAAATCCGTAGCTATTTTAGAAATAACCGGCGACAATGTCGACGATCCGTTGAACATAATCTGTGCCGAGACATTTTTCCCTGCCGGTTTTCCCGCGCTGTCATTTTTTGTGCCGCATGCCGTCAAAACGAATATCATACTAAACAAGACAATTACAGCCAATATACTTTTTTTCTTAAACACAATAAATCCTCCTTGAAATATGGTGCGGCTGTTTAATAAACATTACATAAACAACCGTAGTTTGTCATGTTTTAACGTGCCAATATAATATAATATAGTTCGACTTTCCTATTATTGCGTTAGCACTGGTACTACCAGTGCTAACGCCTTTATTATAGCATAGAGCCCCTTACTCATCAATAAAAATTCCTCAATATGTGTTTAACTTGTGATAATGTCACTACGAACAATAATATGCATTTTGCATTTTCTTATGTTACAGCAACAACTGAATCGATTTTCTGTTATTTCAGAAGTCATTGATGACCTTATGACAAGTACGGCTGCTGCTGTCAGTTTAGAAATCAGTAGCGCCAATTGGTATTCGGACAAAATCTTGGAATCACAATGGGACAAGAGGTTGTCTATGTATTCAAGAGAACAATGTATTATTTTTTAGCCTATCATTTCTAAAAAGGCTTGAATGCGGGTTTTAAGTTGTTCTACATCACCTTGAGAATAATCGGTTTCAATATGCAGCAGAGGGATACCGCCGTTTGCTTGCAGATGTCTGCCCAACAGAGCATTTTCTACATTATAGGTATGACAACCCTGCCAAACAATATCGACCACACCGTCCGCATTGAAATCCCTGACGGCTGCGCTGATATTTTTCAGTCGCTTAGGATTCGGACTCATACACGAACAGGGAATGTTTAAATATTTTTCCGCTATCGCGGTAAGCGGCTCTTTGGTTTCATCTACTAAATCAACATATTGCTTCATTCCAGAGCAATTTTCAATATAAACAATGGCAGCGCCGCACTCTTCAATTATTTTCAAAACTTTCTCGGCACCTAGCCCGGTAGGTACACCAGTAATAACAATACGTTTCGCCCCCTGTGGGAAGACGCCTTCCTTCCTTTGAATCCGTTCTTCCAGCTGGGTGATAAGTTCATTAACCTTGGCAGCAAACTCCTTACGGTCAAAAGCAAAATTTCGGGCCCACAATACTTCTAACAAGTCATGCCCGCTAAAGGGTACCGGATCAGCCTGCATGGTATTTGACAACCGCTGTAAAAGAATTCGTTCTTCGTTTAACTCTTTTATGGCTTTGCGTAAGTTATCGTCGGTAATTTGAATACCAAAACGTTCTTCTAAAACAGCCTTTAATTTTTTTACGCTTTCCAACCAATATGCTTTATCTTCATCGGTTTGATACCCTTTGGGCAAACTCATTACATGCACTGGTTTGAAATCTGCCATCAATTCAAACATTTTTTTCTTTCCATCACAGGTTGTTTCCCCAACAATCAAATCAGAAAAATGGAAGTATGGGCATTTGTCGGTTACGGCAAAACCATATGAAGATTTGATAAGCGGGCAAAAATTTCGCGGTAATGTTTTTTCGCCGGCGGCAATCAGTTCTTCCTTTGTTGCGCATAGGGGAACGGGAATTGCACCGATAGCTAACACCAATTCCTGCGGCGCAAATGTACAGTAAAAGCCAACTACCTTTTTCCCTTTTTCTTTCATTTCCTTCAGTGCTATCCCTGCGTTGGGAATAAGCCCATCAAAGCCTTCCATACCCTGTATTCTTGCTACTGTCATTATTTTCCCTCCTTTATTTTCCAAACTAAAAGTTTTCATTCAAGCTTCTGATTTTTCGTTTTTATCCCAAGCCAGCAATGCCGCACCAATAGCTCCGGCAAACACCGCTTGTTCCGGAACAATGACCCTCAGCCCCAAATCCTGTTCCAAGTAGTTTATCAAGGTGGTAATCCTTGACATCCCGCCGGTTAATACCACGGGTACCTGCGGATTAATGCGGTCTGCCATCGCTGCGACCCGTCCGGTAATGGACTTTATAATGCCCGCCAATATTTCATGCCTATCCTTGCCTTGATTTAACAAGCCAATGACCTCGGATTCTGCAAACACTGTGCACATAGCATTAATCGGGCAAGGTGTTACTCCCGCCAATGACATGTCTGCCAATGCACACAATTGAATGCCTAGTGCCATTGTCATGACTTGCAAAAAGCGGCCTGTCCCGGCAGCGCACTTATCGTTCATCACAAAATCCTGCACATGACCAAACTGATCTAGCCGAATAGCTTTTGCGTCCTGTCCACCGATATCAACAACCGTCTTTGCACCAGGGCATAAATAAGCAGCCCCTTTTGCGTGACACGTAATCTCGGTCATGGTGTGCGTGACAAATGGCAAGTTGTTGCGCCCATACCCGGTACCAACCACTCGTTTCAGCTCGCACATGTCAATCTGCCAGCCACAAGCTGCCTCTTTCAGCAAAGCCAACGCTTCTTCCCTGGGATTCCAGCCTGCCGGCCGTATTTGATAACTAAATCTTTTTCCATCATATAATGCTACTTTAAGTGCGGTTGACCCGGCATCTATTCCTGCAACAACCGATTTACTCAAATAAGTCACACTCCGAATAAACGTTATATTATAAGAAATTTGCAATATACTGGGGTCAAAACTTAATTACATGAGTCTCATCCCACTCAATCCCTTCTTTCTCAAGGGCCTTAAGTAAAGGATCCTGCAAATCCACCGCCGTTTTCCAGGCGATACCGCAACCTGCTGAAAGCTGGCGCGGCACTGGAATCAGGCGCCCTGCAAAACCCTTCTCCTTTGAAAGAAACTCAGTAGCCATGGCTTCCGACGTGGTATGAAAGGTCACCACCAAAACTGACCCAGTCATTAACTTATTTCCATCTCGAAGTCATCCCCAACTTTCCTTACAGAAACCTTTTTCCCCTTACCCTCGACAAATTCTTTGATATTGGCTACGGTATGAGCTTCGCTAGCCAGCACTTTGAATGAATCGTTTTCTCCGTCTTGCAGCGCATTAGACACCATCAATACCGGTTCAGGACAAGATAATCCTCGAACATCTAATTTCTTCATTTCCATCCTCCTTATTTATTCACTGCGTTCTTCTTAATACCGATAAAAGCTATTACAAACAACAGGGCGATGCAAGCAATGGTCATAATCTGTCCATTCAACCCAGGGCCGCCAAACACAGCTGCCGCTTCCGTTGTTGCCTTGCTTGCTGCTGAAGACGCTAAGTCAAAATTATGAGCCAATGCACCACCAAAAAACATTCCCACTACGGTTACCCCTGCATCAGAAGAACCGGAACCTGCCAATACCAATTGTCTCAGAGGACATCCCCCCAAAAGCACTGCTGCAAAGCCCACTACATACATTCCTAAAATGTTCCAAGTTATTTGAGCATGAGCAATAGGACCAAAAGTGGCAAATTTAAAATTACCGGATACAATATTATAAATCAGCATCATAACAAAAATTCCGCCGACAACCGAAAAAAGCTTGAAATCTTTCATGAGGATTATATCACGCAGGGAACCCGCAAAACACATTCTGGTTTTTTGCGCAATTATACCAAAAATAATGCCAACCACAAGACTCAGCAACAAAGGAGCATGCATGCTCCCCGGCCCCTTCGTGCTAACGGCAAAAAGCGTAGTCGTTGCACTGAGCACCAGCAAAACCACTAAAACTGCCGGCAAAAAATAACCGTTCTCCTTCTTTACAGGGTAGGACCGGCCCAGACTGAAACCTTTCTTAAGCATGTAAGCCCCTGTAGCTACCCCGCCTATAAAACCAATCAGCCCTACATAAGCGCTAATATCTCCTGCAGACATTCGCAGAACCATGCGGAGGGGACACCCCAAGAAGACCAGAGCACCAATCATCATAAGCGTTCCCAAAACAAAACGTATCATTGGAGAAGAACCCGCCATAGAACGATATTCCCTAGTCGTCAGGGAAATTATAAAAGAACCCGCCACTATCCCCACAATTTCCGGACGGAAATACTGAACAACCGGCGTTGTCTGAAACTTCATCGCACCTGCACTATCCCGTATAAAACAGGCGATACAAAAAGCCATATTCTTTGGATTACCGTTCATCGCCAAAATAACTGCTCCCAGCCCTGCCAGTAACCCTAAGAAAAAGATACCTTTTTTTTCTTGCAAAAAATTCATGACACCCTCCCTAAAAATAATAAATACCTATTTACATCTCGATGATGCGATCTCTTTCATCGCTCTAATCGCAGCCTCCACCTCCTCTTCGTTGTTCATGTGTGAAAAACTGAACCGCACAATGCCTTGCGCCTCCGTTTTGAATGTTTTATGCATTAAAGGAGCACAGTGCGCTCCCGGGCGAGTGGCAATATCATACTGTTGAGAAAGGCAATCGCTGATTACTCCGGCATCTTCCTCACCCAAGTTCAATGCCACAATAGCCCCACGATTTTTTTGGTCATAATCTCCATAAAATTGGATCCCGTCGATAGAGCGGACTCCTTCATAAAACTGCTTTGCGAGCGCTTGCTCCTTCTGGCGAAGGGCATCCATCCCCTGAGCCTCAATATAAGAAATGGCCGCCGATAACCCTGCTATACCATGTCCATTTAGTGTTCCTGCCTCCAACGCTACCGGCATTACCTCCGGTTGATAATGAGCAAAACTATGTACACCGCTGCCGCCCACTAATAAGGGCGAAATCACGCAATTTTTAGAAACACAAATTCCACCCGTTCCCTGTGGTCCAAGAAGGCCCTTGTGGCCGGTAAAACACACCACACTAATATGCATTGCCTCCATATCTATAGGAAAGACTCCTGCAGTTTGGGAAGCATCTAAGATAAAGTATACCCCGTGCGCCTTGGCAATCTGTCCCAACGCCTCTATATCCGTTACATTCCCTGTCACATTAGAAGCATGAGTTGTTACAAGAACCCGAGTTTTGTTTGTCATAGCCATATCCACTGCCGCCGGGTCAATTCTCCCCATGTCATCTGCCGGAACGATGGTATAGTCCACACCTTTTTCAGCCAATCTATAAATTGGCCTAAGCACGGAATTGTGCTCAATAGCTGTAGTAACCACATGGTCTCCCGGTGAGAGCAACCCGCAAAGTGCCACATTAAGCGCTTCCGTTGAATTTTTGGTAAAAGCCACCTGACTAGGGCTTAGCACACCAAAAAGCTGCGCCAACTGTCTGCGTGTTTTGTAGATGATACGATCCGCCGACAGTGCCTGTTCATGGGCACCACGAGATGCATTGCCCATCTTGCGCATCCCGTCTACTACCGCATCAATAACACAATCCGGCTTAACCATCGTCGTCGCTGCATTGTCCAAATAAATCAAAAAACTTACCCCCTATATGATGTTTGAGCAATAGTACGTACCTATATCATTAACTCGCCATAACAGTCTATGAATCCCGGCTAACAGGATATGGCAGGCACACACCCTTCAGTTTCAGGAGTACGCAGGAGTCCGACAGCATCTGCACGGCACCTGCAACAATGATAGATCTGCGGGATGTGAACAATGGCTAATTTTCTGATACGAGCTATATCTGCCTCCGTGGGAGGTACCAGATTTTCGAAGGGAGTGTCATGAACAGGGATCAGTGGCATACAATTCATAACATCTGCACCCCATAAAGCCGCCTTTTCAGCAATTGCAGGAATATGATCCATATTGATGCCAGGTAGAACGACAGTATTAATCTTAACAATCAATCCTCGCCGCTTCAGGCCTACAATTGCCTCATCCTGATGGCGCAGGAGTATCTTGGCGGCTTCGATCCCTTTGTAAATCCGATGATTTATCTTGATCGAAGCATAAATATTTTCCCCGATATATGGATCAACGGCATTGACCGTAACCGTGACATGGGTCGCCCCGACATCGACCAGTTCATCAATATGGTCAGACAGATTTAGCCCATTGGTAGAAATACAAATCAGAAGATCAGGATGGCTGACATGCACAGCTCGCAATGTTTCTAGTGTTCGTTCCGGGTCGCAAAGGGGATCCCCCGGCCCGGCAATCCCCACTACGGCGATATCCGATCTTTGTTTCAAAAGCTTATTTAGATCCGCTATGGCTTCAGTCGGTTCAAGAATACGCCGGGTCACCCCAGGACGGCTTTCGTTGACACAGTCATAGAGACGATTGCAAAAGTTGCACTGAATATTGCAGTTGGGTGCCACAGGCAGATGAACCCGTCCCCAGCATGCACTTGCTTGGACATGGAAGCAGGGATGATTTGCAAGGAATCTTCGTTTCCAAAGTTCACTCATTGGAATTCCCCTTTCGCCCGAATTTGATCGCATCTACGGGACAGGATTTCAGACAATCTCCACAGTTGGTACAATTTGTTTCATCGGGACGGGTTCCCATTTCGCATTTTCGTAAACAAGCATTGCAATCGTCGCAAACACTTGTCTTAAAAATCCGAAAAATCGCCACGCCCTTAGAAAGCTCAAATAGCCCACCCATGGGGCAAACAAAACGGCACCATAGATTGGCAACGAATAATCCCGCTGCCACTAATCCAAGTACAACAAACGTGCGGATCAACCAAGATATAGATGCATGCTCAAAAGAAAGATAAATCGAATTCCAAAATTCACCAACCCGAATCGGTACCATAGATCGCGGATTGTGAATGCCAAGCCACAGAATCAAAACCACCACCAGCCCAACAACCATTCCCAAAGGAGCAAGCTTCATAAGCCGATTACGAACATGTAACTTTGAAAATGATATCTTGCCGATCATCTGATTGACAAAGCCGCCGGGACAGAGCCAACCGCAAAAAGCCCGCCCGACTAATAACACAGACGTCGGCAGGAGCAGCCAGAAGCCCCAAAAATAACTCGTAATCCTACCCCAGCAGGTAATTACCGGGCAAACCTGGCAATTCACAAAAGGAACGAGAAAAGGGCAGCGAAAGATGCCATAAAAGGCCCATTGTCCAAGAATACCCAGCATGGCTAGCTGTGTGGCCCTGCGAATCTTCGGCAGAATGAAGCCGCCTGATTTTGATATTCCTGTTTGATTAGACATCTTTTACACCCAGCTTTTCTATCAGTGTCCGACCCCTGTCTGAGACGGCAGGAATAAAACCACGCCGTTCGAAAACCCCCTGGGATTCGTCTGAACAAATGAAATTCACATAGTCATCGGCCAAAGCGCGATCTTTGGCATACTTCATCACCCCAATGGTAAAGGTAAGCGGGCCGGGCGGAAAAAGAGTCTCATTAATAGGAATTACGCAGCTTTTGCGCCAATTGCAACACCCGTCCGGCGAAGACCTCCGTGACGGCCCCGCCTAGGAGCGATTTCCCCAATGCACCCGCGAACGCCCCTGTATAATTGATTTGGATGCCGTTTCTCTGCTCATACAGGTTATTAACCTCCATAAAGGCCTCAGACAACCCTCCGCAGGACCATACTTGCAGCGAATCGGACTGGAAACGTCCCGCGAATAGAGAGCCGGGCATCATGGCTGCAGCAACGGCAACAGTTGAAGCCACAGTGGTCTTGAGGAATGTTCTTCTATTTACTCCATCTTTTCTATTTATCACAGTTGCTCCTTTCGTCATAACGAGCAAAATTCATTCCAATAAACAACAAATACAAAAAACAGAGTCAAATAACTCCCGTCTGTATTATGAATTAATTCCCGCTCTTAACAGTGTCGGTCATTGCCCTGATAAGTTCAAGTGAAGTTGCTGTACTCAAACCGCAGGCCGGTGAAATAATATCAATGCCTGCCCGGACAAGTTGTGCAGTCTGTTCTACTACCGACGCCACTGACCCAATTCCCAATTGATAGGTGCTGAGATTACCCATCGTAATAAGTTCGGGGAAATCGGCTTTCAATTGGCACAGGTTGATCATTGCATCGGTGCTAACGGCGTTGGCTCCGATTTCCGGAAGCTGGCTGCGTACACTGTTTATATCGCCGCAAATATGAACGATTACCGGGATGCCGCAATTATTCAAAACTTTAACAATCAGGCTATTATAATAAAGCGCAAACTCACGGAAAATCTTCGGCCCTAGGATCTCTCCTGTTGCAGTCGGATCGCCGACGGAAATCACAGTAACGCCATTGTCCGCCATTTTTTTTGCAAAACCGATCAGCAAGCGAGTGACATAGTCCAATACCCGGTGACATTCTGCCGAACTTTTGCTAAACTCTTTCAGCAACTTAAGCGGATTCACCAGCGAAGCTGCCGTAGTAATCGGCCCTGTCAAATTACCAACTATCGGGGTATCCGGAAAGCGCCTGGCTAGTATGGATACAGCCTCAGCAACTTTCGGGATACGACCGCTATTTAGCATCTTATCAACATCTCGGGTCACGACGAGTTTGGCTGAACCATACAATTCTTTGGTAATCTTCGGTTCACAAGTCAACGTACCGTAGTTCACCTCACTCCCCAACACCTCGGCCTCTACGGTCATGCAAAAAGGAACCCCTAAATTTTCAAACCCGGTATATTCGTAAATATCACCGGCCAGTGCCGCCATCAGCACCGCATCGTTATGTGCTTCTGGCAAAGTATGACCTGTATAATTCATAATTTCGCTGATGGCGGCATTCATCACGCAGCCTGTACAGATTACCGGCGAACGGTCAGTTTTTTCCCCCCGCAGTTTAGCCAGCAGTCTTTCTTTTTGACTAAGCATTTCCAACCGCCTCTTATGCAAAGATTCTCGCAGAATCGCAGCTTTAAACATTAAATCGCGAGCACTCAATAAAAAGTCGTTCATAACCATCGACTACACTTAATTCCGTGTACTCAATTTTTTTTGCCAATTTTTCCATAGCATTTCTGGCTTCCACGGACAGCAAAGAAATATATGCGCCTGCCTTTGATGAATTCCCAATATAGGTAATCTTTTCTTTCAGTTCCGATGGAATAATTCCCGTACCGACAAGACTTTTCGCCGGTAAATGTGCGCCAAATTGACCGGCAATAATAACTTCGTCAAGATCAGACATATGAATATCAATCTTATTAACAAGTGCTATAATCCCTGAGAGAATTGCACTCTTGGCAAGTTGTACTTGTCGTACATCCCCTTGTGTGATGGTTATCTTCTTAACCCCGCCGGTGATGCAAACACTTCGCTTTTTCCCATTAACCTCGATATATTGGTATCTAAAATCCGAGTCATCAATCGAATTACGTTTGATAATCATACCATTCGGCGTAATAAATTTATTTTTTACCAACTCTCGAATGGCTGCAAGAATTCCGCTGCCACAAATTCCTATTGGGTTACCCCCGCCAATCACCTCAAGTTTAATACCACTTTCTGTAATTTTAATTTCCTCAATCGCACCATCCGCGGCTCTCATTCCCGAGCTAATGTTCATACCTTCAAGCGCAGGTCCGGCTGCACAGGAACAGGCGACAAGCCGACCCTTGTCCGAGAGTACAATTTCCCCATTGGTTCCGATATCAATAAACAAAATTCTATTTTTTGCATTTTGTAAATTAGCTACATAAGCACCGGCTACGATATCCGCGCCGATATAAGCGGACACCGCTGGCAAGCAATTCAGCCTTGCAAAGCGGGACACGTTCACCAATCCAATTGATTGAGCAGAGATATTTTTCCCCTCAACAAAGATAGGGGCATAAGGCGCAGCAGCAATCGCTAGCGGTTCCACCCCCAGCAGCATATGCATCATCGTACAATTCGCCGCTACAGACATTTCATATATATGATTATGATCAATTCCCCTGCGGCTACAAATCGTCTTAATCATTCCATTTAGTAAATCCACAATTGCCTTTTGTAAATCTCTGATTCCACGGTCCTCATTTTCCTGTACGTAGCTGATTCTCGTCAATACATCCTGCCCAAAATTTTTCTGCGCATTAAGATCTGCTTCGCTATCAATTTCAGCCCCTGTATTCAGGTCAATAACAGAAGCTACAACCGTTGTTGTCCCAATGTCAACCGCAACTCCATAGCATGATAGCGACGTATTCCCCTTCTCAATACCAATCAATTGATTGATATGATACACCGCAGTAAAAGTACCAGATTCCATCTTTAAGCTTCGCATAATTTCAAAATCTATGTGGTCAATTCCGAGTTCTCTTTTGAACAAATCCTCGTATGGCGTCTGATCCTCAATCGTAGGTTTTGGAATTTCGATCACACGCTTCCGAATAGCTGGATTTTGCTGAAATTTGGGTACATATCCGTCCTTGAGTACTTTGTGGTTTTGCTCCTGAGCTATAACATCAATCAACAAATCTGATTGAGGATACAGGCAACAAGCAAGTCGTATTCCCTCTTGTTGTTCTTGTTCTGTTAAAAGCTTTTTTTCATCCTCGCCGAGAGGTGACAAGTCGCCTGAAATATGTTTTATTTTGCATTTTCCACAACTTCCGCGCCCACCGCAGGGCCTCTCTATAAATACATGGTTATCAAGTAAAATGGCCAAAAGGTTATCCTGACTATCTGTGATAATATTCTTATTGATGCGTGGAATTCCAATCTTAACCATTTGTATTCATTTCCTTTACTACAGCAATTTCAAGCTCTTCATTTTTTTATTTGAAAGCAGCATATTGTGATTTTGAATACAGATATTGCCTGCCAGTTTGATCTTTCCCCGCAATTCCAAACATGCTTTTGCATACGTCATCTTCTCTGGAAGATCAAACTCATCCCACTGGGCAAAACCAAGCGATACAAGTTGTAATGTTGTCTTTGGGCATAGATTCATCACACATCTTCCGGCAATAAGCTTCAGCGCATCCTGAATAAACGGATAAGAAAAGTTTCTCCCCTGTTGCTCAAAATATTTTGGTCCAAGGATATTGAGTCCTCCCGCGGGATCTTCAAATGATATAAAATTCACACCAGCATCAAGTGCTTTCTCTATATACTTCAATAGTTCTACTCTCATCTTCTCAATGGTCACAGTGACTACTTCTGGTTCTTTTCGCCAAATTTTAAACAGCTTCGCCATATCCATCAAGTTATTAAGCGTAGTGATAGGACCGCAAATTTCAACACCCACTGGCTCACCTTGTGCTTTCAAAAGAGAAATCGCCTTAATGACCTCCCCCAGCCTTCCCTTCCCAAAATCGAACTCAGGTAACGTAAGGAGATCCTCTGCCGAGGCATAAATGGGCGTATTACATCTCGGTCCAATCATTGCATTGCCAAGCTTGATATTGCCGCCGTAATTTTCCGCCTCCACAGTATGACAGAATGGAATCATACAAATCGCACCCTGCTCCAGTTCGCGAACGACTTTTGCAATTTTCGCAATCCCTTCTGCATAAGTATAGGCTTGCGGGAATTCCAGCCCCACTTGCGCAACAAACTTTTCATCAAATCCACACTTATCAGATACCAACGGACACTTCACATCAACGAATTCCATAAATATAATCCTTTCTGCTTGTTATATTGTCCTTGTGACATCTACCATAGTTTGCACGTTAACTAAAGGCGTTGTAGTAGACAAACCACAAGCAGGAGCGACAATATCAACCCCTTGTGTCAGCGCACCGCTTACAAGCGATGCAATCTTTTCCGGCTGCATGCTGCCTAATGCAAAGGTGCTGATATTTCCCATGACCGCATGAGTTGTCACATGCTTTTTAATCTCGGCAATTGGGACAACTGCATCAAAACTAAAGGCGTCGCAGTGAATTTGGGGAATAATATCATACACGCTTTTTAAGCGGCCGCAGATATGTACGATTTTTACAGAAACATTCAATTCATCAAGAATTTTATTTAAGCAGTTTACTGTGAAATTTGCAAAATTCTGTGGTCCCAAAATCTCTCCCGTACCACTTGGTTCGGATATGCAAATAGCATCTGCGCCCGCCTCAATTTGAGCTTTGCCAAAAACGATCAGGTTGTCGCAAATAATGTCCAAATAACGTTGAGCATCGGCGGGGAATTTTCTGAATTCCCGCAGCAAAAGAGACATATCCAGCAGTGTGCCGGCAACGCTTATTGGACCTGTAAGATTTCCAATAATCGGTACAGCAGGATTTTTCCCCTTTAGGATAGTAATTGCGTCCAGCACAGTTGCCACTCTGCCAGTTTGCAAATCCAACGGTTTAATTTTTTCTATCTGGACACAGGAAGTCAAAAGCGATTCAACTACATGCGGCTCGCATAGACGGTTGCCCATATTAACAGTTGCCCCCATCGCCTCTGCTTCCACCGTCATACAGAAAGGAACGCCGTAGTTTTCAAACCCATCTGCCTGATTGAGTGCATAGGCAAGTTCTGCCATCTTTTTAGCATCGTTATGTGTTTCCGGCCATAGACATCCGGCCTGTTCCATAATATCAGCAAACATCATATTCATCATTCCGCCAGGACAGATACAGGGCGGACGATCTACCGGCTGTTTTTTTGCTGCGGCACTCAGTCGCAGCTTCTGTGTCATTTTTTGTTTCATTTTAACCACCTATTTCACCACTATATAGTAGTATATAAAAATAGATTGTAGAAAATATGCAGTTTATAACAAATTATGCGTCAACTAAACTATTAACCAATTTAACTGCTTCCACAGCACTTTCTGAATATCCGTCAGCACCTATCTTCTTGGCAAAAGCCGGTGAAATAGGTCCTCCGCCTACAACAACCTTTACATTCCCACGCAGACCTTCTTCCTTCAATAAATCAATAACCCGTTTCATATTATTAGTGCTAGTGGACATTAAAGTGGCAAGTGCCACTACACTTGCTCCGGTGTTTTTAACAGTATCAACGAAAGATCCGGCAGGAACATCACGTCCCAAGTCGATAAGTTCATATCCTGCCGTTTCCAGCATAATTTTCACCAAATTCTTCCCAATATCATGCGTATCGCCTTCGACGACGCCTATGACCACTTTGGCTTTTTGCGAAAAATCAGTTTTTTTTAAATACGGACGTAAAACATTCAGCCCATTGTACATTGCATCAGAACAAATCAAGAGCTCAGGAATAAAATATTCTTCATTTTCATACAAGTCGGCAGCTTTATTCATTCCGTCTACCAAACCATACAGAATACCATCGAAAGCTGGATATCCGGCTTTTATATATTCTTCTGCTATTGAAATAATTTTTTCATCTTCCATTTCTACTACGCATTCCGATAATGATTTTAATGACTCTTCCTTGTTATTCATCTCAATCCAGTCCTTTCTTAGTTTGATCAATCATTTCTATAACACGCTCCGGACAAACAGGATACCCAACCTCCCGAACAGTATCCATCATCATTTGAATATTTTCAAAAGGCGTTTCCACAGGTAAGCTGCAGCCAGACATAATCAAATAGCCTTTAGGAGAATCATACGCATCAAGAATTCCCTCTAATGTTTTAAGGCGAACATCCTGCGGCGTTCCCGAATACATGATTCCACCTGGATCCACATTGCCCATAATTTTGGTTTGCGAACCAACAGCAAGCTTACATTCCTTTAAGCTGGCTACATTATCGATGCTGATACCGCCAATACCCAAATCAGCAACATCTTTCCATATCTTATTAGTCTGACCACAGATATGCACAACTGGATTAGACCCATAGCTTTTTATAAAATCTACAAACTCTTTAAGATAAGGGAGAGAAAATTCGCGAAAAACCTTTGGACTGACTACCGTACAAGATGACATCGGTTCTGATATCGTTGGATTCAAGCCGATATCCAATGCTGCCTTGGCATACGCTTTACAGGTTTCAAGGGAAACCCGACACAGCTTATGTACAGCTTCAGGATTTTTGCGGATAAGCTTTAGCGTTTCATTTGTATTTAACAGAAAAAATGCGTTAGTAAATGCTCCTACGATACCGGCAGAACATTTTATTTCATCCTTCGCAAGCTCTCTTAGATATTTCATTGCTTCCAGTTGCACTGGCAGCCGTCCGTCCTTATAGGGATTAGCCGAATGAAGTTTATCAATGTCCTCTACTCTGGAAATTGCGGGTTTTACCAAATCAGCCGTATCATCATCGGGAAAAGAAACAGTTGCACCCATTGCTTCTGCCCACGGGAATAAATCAGTAAAAATACGCAAGCTATCGCAGCCAAACTTACGATACGCGGCCATTTGTGCCTCGGCAATAACCTTAGGATTGTGATTAAACTCGGAGATTTTGCAGCCGTAGACTCTGGCAACTCCATTTGCCATATTGGGGTTACATGGCAATCTATCTACCTCAGAACCATTGGCAATAGCAGCCGCTCTTTGAGCGGGCGTCATTTGATCTTGCATATCAATTCAGTCCCATCTTTTTTACTATTTAAGGCCGTTCATAAGCGTTACTTAGTTTGACGTTCTCATCATGATGGTACTACCGGTCCTACCAGTTTTATTATAGCATAGGGCCTCCTGATCCCTCAATAAAAATTCTTCCGTAAAGTTAATGATTATATAAATACTATTCTAAAACATATAGATAAAATCTATTAATCGCTTGAAGATGCCCTTCAGCTGGGCCGGTGATTTATTTCGAGCCCCTAACACAACATTGAGAGGGATCATTTTTTTAAGAAATGATCCCTCTCAATGTTTATTATCATGTAAATTTTCCATTGCCAATTACTGCAAGCCATATCGTTAAGCGTTGAATCAGGCTTTGTTCTCAACCGCTTTTTTCTCTTTCAGATAGTTGTCGATAGCCGCCGCCGCTTTCTTTCCGGCCCCCATTGCCAGGATAACGGTGGCGGCGCCGGTCACA
>JBDKTO010000033.1 GCA_039680175.1 Veillonellales bacterium
CGCTTGATAAAAGTTTACCATCGCTGGATTAATTATGCAATATAATATATTTTATATGTTATATTGTACAACTGCTAGGGAGAGATGTTGTGAATAATTTAAATGGGATCATTAGCTATAATTTATCCCGCTTACGTAAACAGAAGAAGCTGAGTCTTGAATGCCTAGCTGAGCTATCGGGAGTTAGTAAAGCCATGATTGGCCAGATTGAACGCGGCGACTCAAATCCGACTGTTAATACGTTATGGAAGATTGCTTCCGGACTGCAAGTTCCTTTTGGCATGCTCATTTCTATGGGTGAACAGTCCGCTAAATTTGTTCAGTTCAAGGAACATCCACCTATTCAGGATGTAAAAGGCTTTATTCTTTATCCTGTATTTTCATTCAAAGATAATCAATTACTAGAAATATTCGCAGTGAAGATGGAGCCGCATTGCACCCATAATTCGGACCCTCATGCTATCTATTCTACGGAATATATTCTCCCCATTTCCGGAAATTTGCAAATGAGTGTGCAAGGGACAGTCTATGCTCTATCTCCCGGCAATGCCTTGCAGATTCAGGGCGATTACCCCCATGCTTACTGTAACCCTTTTGACATTCCTGCAGTGTTTTACTGTATTTTGCACCATGCTAAAGCTTGATGTTGTACTCACGGGGACGGTTCTACGAGTCGAAGTTTTGGGCTTCGCCGTTGTACCTGATGCGGAGAACTATGCCACTGGTAACGACGAAAAGTGGTTGATATGAAACAGACGGGCGGGGATGTTCCTTTTTTTGTCAGAATGGAGTTGCCCAGAAAGGAATGTAATTATATCAGATTGTTATCAGCAGAAAATATGGGGTCAGGCCCTGCAGTATTGCGTTAAAATTTTCATAAACGCAATACGGCAGCCTGACCCCAAGTTTTCGATAGGCATGCATCCACTGGCACCGCAGATTCGGGCGGAATGGAATCTAAAAAGGTAGGTCATTTGTTAAATAGAAGCGCTGTTAAACCAAGGTCCTACCACCTGTGCCTTTTGGAATCGGTAATTGTTGTTGCTCTCCGCTTTTGTCCATGCCTTGCTCAGAACCTTTGCCGCCGAAATCTGCTTGCTTATGTTGCCGCATAACTGCTTAAAAATTGGCACCTCTCCAGGTACCAATTTTTAAGCAGTTATGGAAGCTCACTCTCAATGAGCTTTTTATTGCGCTGAGCCGCACTCAATAGGCTGTGCATACAGACCCTGTTGATAGCTCTGGCCGCTCCGGTTGAGTAGGTATAATTTCATCAATAACTTTATCGGTAAAAATCTCTTCTGTGCCACCGGCATGGGTCAGGTGTGCATGCACTGTTCAAATTCTTTAATAGTTTTATGAATCAATTCCCGTCTATTTACTATACCGGTAAGAGGATCAATTGTTGCCAAGCGTTTTAATTTTTCCTTGGCACAAGCCTCCTCCAGACGCGCCTTAATTGTTCTTGTAATGAGGTTGAAAGAATAGCTCCGAGAACATTCGCCATGATAATAGCTACCAGCACAGTAGGTGTGAAAGTATTGCTGGCTGAATCAGCAATACACCATTGTAAAGCAACATTACCAATAGATAAAGTGATAGGTGGCACGGCTCTTAAGAAAAGCCGATGGGGAGATATCATATAGGCAGTAAAAAGAATCAGTATTGTAATGTCTCCATTGGGCGGAACATAAGGAGCCCATTTATAATTAATAAATAAAACAAAAGCAATAGTAATAATCGCCCATCGATAAAATATGGAATCATATTGCTTGAAAGAGGTTACTTTCAAAAAGGCGAAAATCGTATAGAGTGAAAGTAGAAAAAAAACTAGGCGAGATACCAACAAAATCGTTAACTGATTACTCTTTCCGAAAATCAGATAATCAATATAACCGAGAGGGAGAAGAGGGATGAGCCAGATGGCAATAGCTATACTGGTATGGCGAATATCGATTTTTAAATAGTAATCTCGGTATGTCGACTCAAAATCATTATCGGTTGCATCCAGTTGATTTTTTAGTATCAATTACATCATTCATTCTTATTTGAGCATTTCTAACATATTTCGCCTTTTATAGAATTACTCCTTTTTAATTTAGATTAATTTGGAATTATGGGGTCAGGCCTTGCAGTATTGCGTGAGCAAACAACGCAAATAAAATAGCTCTCGATTTTAGAGAGCTATTGGCAAATAGATAGGTTTATAAAATGTAAAAACTAACTGGGTTCAGAGTAAGAGGCAGAGGCGGGAATCCCTCTTACAGTCAGTTATATTGGTTGCTATATCGGGGTTAAAGGAGCAATAATTTGAATACTATTTAGGTTCACTGCGATGATGCCAGTTAAGGTTATGAGTGTAGGATTAGCACCACTAGTACCAGGAGCTAGTATTGTAACACCCGTTGTTCCTAGATCAATTAAAAGAAACTCTGATTGGGGTTCAACCTCGACATTTACTGGTGGGCAAACAACAGTGGATCGGAAATTAAGGCGGTCGTCGGTTTCTGCTACTAACGATCCGGTTAGTACATAGGGTATACCACCTGTTCCGTTATTTGCAGTGGAACCGTTGGTCAATACGACTCGAACTTGCACGCCGGGCAGAAGTTTTATTCCGTGGAGAAATTTCCAAAAGTTATTGGACATAGTATGGTAACTCCTTTCATAGTTAATTACAGGTCTATTACATTATATTTAGTTGTTATATTAAGTGTTACAAAAGCTGGATTATCTGATGGGCTCTGGTGCAAAAAAACAAAACCAAAGTGCCCCCTAGCTTTTAGGAAGTCGAACCTTTGCGCGAAACTAGCTTGACAATATCCTGAATGATAATATATTAAACATCGTAAGTTTAAGTATGTATATGAGAGAAATATGAAATATAGTTATACTGTGGGTCATTCGAAAACGAAAGCCTGTAGGAAATGCACGATGCAGATGGAATCTGCTGTGAGTTCCTACAGGCTTTTTCGTTATATTTACTTAATAACCTGAAATCCCGAATTTTTATATCGAGGCGGTAAAACCCTTATAAATCAGGCATCCAAAAATTGGGTATAGATATAAATTATATTGATTAGTTTTGAGGACTCTGGTAGGAACCCAGTATTCATAAGCCTTGCAGCAATCCTAGATATAAATTACCGGGACTTCAAGATATTACTAAATCCATTTTGGAATTATACGTTAGCCAGCAGTAAGAATAGAGCTTTCTCTGTTTTTAATGCGGCGATGATTGGAGATATAAGATGGGACATAAACGTTAAATGAGCTAGACAAACGGTAAAAATTATTCCCGCAAAAGCGTATCCGGAAGTCTTTTTCAATGGTATGCATCCGATGCTTTCGGCACATTTAGCTCCCAGAGCTTTTAAAAAGGCAAGCTTCTTTATAACTTTTTTAGGAATAATTCCTTCGTTTTTAGATTCAGGGAGTAGAGCCAGCGATGTATGGGCTGTATTCGGGACTATGCATGGAGAAGGCTGTAATTTATCGCGGAGTCTTCTAAACTCTATATCAGCTAACTCCAGCAGACTGGCTAAACGGGAAAAACTGCGACGTGCATCATAAGAAATTGCTATTTGAGGTTTATACTCTAAATCGTGTTCAATTTCGGCCCAAGCATGCTGTAAAATGGTACGAATTTGGATTTCAATTTTACAATTTTTAAATATTTCATATTCGGACTGATGAAGTTGCGAGGACTTCAAGCTAACAACATAATGTAAAGATAAATAGCCGAATTGGGTTGGCGCTAAAAGTTTTCGCTTATCTACGGAGTTGACTTGATCAACTACAAAGGTATTTTGAATGATTTTTGACACTTGCTCAATGTCGTCTTCAAAATAGGTAATTATGCGAATACCGCACAAGTCCGTTATATCTTGAATGTCGGTATATTTTTTTCTGTTTATTTTATTTTTTAAGCTAGCCTCTTTTTTGACACGTGATGCGATTAGATGAATATGAATATTTTTTTCGACGAATAAAGAGGTTAATAACTCTTGGACTTTATTCGTAAATTTGCTGTATAATTGATAATTTTTTCTATATAAATCAATTATATTTTCCATAGATAGCATATCCTCCTTGAAGAGTTAAACATCAAAGGATAAATATTATTTTACATCCAACATGTGACAAATTTATGACATTACATAGAATTACCAAGGTGTATAACACAATGATATAAAGTTACTGAGGTGCATATACAAGGCATTGGATTTGTTTTCGCCATATCTCATATCCGGCGTTGTTTAGATGCAGTCCATCTTTAGTATACCGAGCAGGCAGTTGGCCATCGGGAGTAGTAAAAACAGGAGCTAAATCAATATAGGGATAATCATATTCTTTTGCCAACCCTTTAATTTGGCGATTTAGCTCATTAATATTATTATTGGTTCGCAAGCTTCGCGAAGGGAATAAAGTATCATTGAAAGGTAAGACGCTTTGAATATAAATCTTTGTATTTGGCAACTCTGTTTGGAAACGTGTAAGAATAAGGCTGTAATTACTAATGATTTCCGGAATAGGTCGGCCGAAACAAAGATCATTTGTCCCGATCATTAAGAAGATTTCCTTTGGATTTGATGCAATGATTTGATTTAGACGATTTAATACGCCTAGCGTTGTGTCACCGCCAATCCCTCTATTTTCAACTGGAGAGCTGGGAAAAAGTTTGGACCATTTTCCTTCGTCGGTAATACTATCTCCTAAAAATACTACTGGATGATTAGGATGTGAATCAATCATAAAGCAGGCTTTTCGAAAACGGTAATACAGAGTAAGATAAGGCGGATCTTCTGGTCTTCGGCTTAAATCATTTGCCCATAGATATAAGTTTTCTTCATTTTTATGAGCCTTAGCGGTTAATGTGTTCCACCCTGTAATTATATATAGTATCAGCGTCAATAGAATAAGCGGAAAGATAAATCTCTTCTTCAAAAGCATGATTTCCTCCTGACTTGAATGGACATTAAATATTTAAAACTATGGAATGTAAATCCAGTTTGCTATTTTGCCTGCACCGGATTTATTGATGTTCGTTTTGAATCCTTGTAGAGTGGAAAAGAATTGAGTGAATTTTAATCGTAACCAAAAGTGTAAAAAGGAATGGGATGTTGCAAAAATGGGAATTCGATTTAAAGCAAATAGCCCATATGTTGTTTTATCACGTCCAAAGTCTACTGTAAACGCTGCTCGATAGCCAGCTTCTTTTGTTAATGCGATGACCCGCTGATCATAAGCACCGCCTGGATAAGCCAGGTATTCGATTTTCTGATTGAGTAGTTGTTCCAATTTTTCCCGAGATTTGATAAGCTGAGCATGAATTTCATCGTCTGATGCACTTGGAAGAAGAATATGACTTGAGGTGTGAGATTCAAAAGAAAAACCATTGTTGTGCATTTCCTTTATCTGGTTCCAAGTCATGTAATTGCTGTTTTTACCGACAAAATCAGTAATTATAAAGAAGGTTGCGGTAAAGTTATATTTTTTTAATATAGGATAAGCTTCACGATAATTATCTTCGTAACCATCGTCAAAGGTAATTAAAATTGGATTTGCAGGAAGAGGTTTGCTGTCTTGAAGGTAATCAACCAATTGCGCTGGAGTAATTGTGGTATAGCCGGATTTATGCAAGTAAGCCATTTGTGCATCGAATTCATAAGGGCTAAGAGTTAGTTGAGTATGAGATTCAGCATTTACTTGGTGATAGTTTAAAACGGGTATACCTGAAAGCGAAACGGGTAGAAAATAGCTTATACCGATGAATAATATCAAAATAGTTATGCTCCACATTGCACACTTCCGTATTAGTAACAAAACTGATCCTCCTTCCCGGTGAATAACATATAATTCTACAACAGACTAACAACTCCTCTCTATATAACAAGTTTTTAGATTATTTTTCAAAATGGGAAAATGATGTATAATAAATTAAAATGAAAAGACGAAGTTTATGGGGTGGGAATTTGAAAAAATCTGTTGCTTCCTATCAGTCTATAGCGTTAGATATTGCCAAAAGAATAGTAAACGCCGAGTTTCGCGTCGGGGATAAAATATCGGGAAGAACTCTATTAGCCAGCCAATATAATGTATCGCCTGAAACCATCCGAAAATCAGTTGCTTTATTGAAGGAGGCTAATATTGTTGCAGTGTCTCAGGGGAAAGAAATCATTGTAATGTCCTCGCAGCAAGCATATAACTTTATTGAGCATAATAAGGAAATGCTTTCAGCCTACTCGTTAAGACAAGAACTTGAAATGCTTCTTGAAAAGAAAGAAGAAAATGATAGACAGTTTCGTAAGATTGTAAACGAGATTATGCGTTACTCTGACAGATTAAAAAATTTATCACCATATAATCCGGTTGAAATTAGAATTCTAAAACACTCTTTGGTTATCGGAAAATCATTAGCGGATATTAAATTATGGCATCATACCGGCGCTACGATTGTTGCCATTCGTCGTAGTACCGAAATTCTTGTTTCACCTGGGCCAAATGCAATTCTTCAAGCGGAAGACCGGATTGTGGTTGTGGGTCCTAATGATGTTCTACAAAAAGTATCTGATTTTATTAACAAAGAGAAGTAAGAAACCCATACTCATGGGGACTCGACCACAAGTTTCCAATCATAAAAGCAGGGAAAATAGTATAATGTATTAATAAATAAAGGGGGATTATGATGCTCGATATCACAGGCGAACAAAAACTATGTGTCATTATTGCTCACCTCGGTTATCTACTGGGAGGCGCCGGCTTTATTATCGCGCCGCTAGTAATCTTTCTGCTGAAAAAAGATGATCCTTTTGTCTATGACCATGCAAAACAAGCTCTCGTATCCCATTTAGTCATACTAGTCATTTCCCTGTCGGTTTCTTTTTTGTGTATTCTTCTGATTGGAGTACTTCTATTACCGGCTTTGGCAGTGATCTGGGTTGGGCTGGTCATTACCTCCTTCATCGCTTCCTTTAAAGCGTTACATGGCGAGCTCTATCGCTATCCTTTCATTCAAGGATTTGTCAACCAAATTTAGCCTGGTACTCATGGGGACGGTTCTGCTGATTCTGCTTTGCATAAAAGTAGAATAGAATATTAAGGTGGTAGCATCGTCAGGCAAGCGAGGCAGAAAGCTAAAGTGCGATATATCATCTCCTTTTCTCTTTGACTCTCGTATGCATTGAAAATCATATTAGCAAAACAGGACAATGTGAGTGACTCATTGCCCTGTTTTGCTAATATAATCGATACGGAAGAACTCATACTTAACATGTTCGTCTAATCCAATCTGACTCAGCTTCTGGGAATAAATCCCTGGACGATGAATAGCAAGAGGTATTGCCTATCAATTTAGCCCGGGTTGGGAATTTGTACTCATGGGGACGGTTCCTGTGAGTCGCAGTTTTGGGCTTCGCCGTTGTACTTGATACGGCGAAGCATGCCACTGTTGCGACAAAAAGTGGTTGATATGAAACACGGAGTCCCGGGAATACGATAATCCGAGCTTACGATCAGGATGGTATTCAATATTCTCCATGCAGGCATTGCTGAAGTACAGTCCGGCGCTTTTTAGCAGACGGTTTAAAGGTTGGTTCTTCTGCGTTCCCACGAGAAATCCATTATCAGGCCGGTGTTCATTCGAAAAGGCCGGTGAAACGCGTAGCACTGTGAGGCTCACAGACTCGGCAGAACCGTCCCCGCGAGTCCTGTGAGGCTCACAGACTCGGCAGAACCGTCCCCGCGAGTCTGGTGAGTCTGAGTCGGAAATTACTCACCGATCAAAAGGCCTGTTAGTATTCCTTGCAAAACATTTTTCTCATTATATTCCCGAGTAATCTCCATAACAGCCTTCATACTTTCTGTTACATACTTATTTTTATAATAAACGATATTAAAATATCTGTTCCAAGCATTTTCTTTACTTTTTATAATATAAAGCTGACCATTTTTCATTTCTTTCGTAACTAGTCGTATAGAAATCACGGCTAGGCAATTATTCTCCAGCACAGCATGCTTTATTACACTCGGACAAGTTATTTCCCAGCCTATTTTAAGTTTCACTCCGTGGTTATGCATATAATTTTCAAATAACTCTCTTGTCCCGCTGCCCTCCTCGCGCATGACAAATATTTCATTTTCCAGTTCGCTAAGCAATATCCGCTTGCGTCCGGCAAATTTGTGATTCTTAGAACAGACAAGAACAAGATAGTCTTTTACGGCGGGGATGTTAACTAAATCGTGGCTTTTGACCTGTCCTTCCACTATGCCGATATCCAATTCCGCTTTCAGGATTTTAGCTTCGATACATTTTGTATTATTCATATAGGCAAAGGGTTCCACACTAGGCATTCGTTCCCTAAAACGGTTCACCATTGACGGCAACATACAGGATCCTACCGTTATCGTCGCACCAATGCGAATTTTTTCCGAGTGCCCCTCGCTAAGCATATACTTGTTCAATTCGTCAAACTGTTTGACGGCAATTCTTGCATAATTCAACAAATTTTTTCCGGCTTCCGTTATATATAACTTTTTCGCAATCCGTTCAAACAGCAGCACGCCGTAATAGGTTTCTAGTTCTTTGATAGCCTGGCTCACTGACGGCTGAGAAATAAAATATTGTTTTGCCGCGGCACTCATCTTACCGGTATCTGCGACGGCAATGAAAATCTTTAAATGCCGTATTGTCATATTTACCCTCACACATCCTAATAGGTTTTACTTATTATTATTATAAGATAATAACATTTTTAATAATTATAAACAAGTGTTATATTGTATTTGTATATTGCGATATTGTAATAAAATCAACTTTTGAACAAAAGGATAGTAGTAAACATAAGGAGGATAAAAATGGCTACACTGACAATTAGTACAGAAGAAGAAAAAAGGGTAAAAGCGCTTGGCTTTTTGAGCAACAAAGGGACAGATAATTTTTCCGGACGAGTAATTACCGTAAACGGGGTAATCACTGCTGCGCAGGCTAAATGCATCGCCGAAGCCGCCGAATTATACGGCAACGGCATTATCACCTTCACAACAAGACTTACGGTTGAATGCCAGGGTATTCCTTATGACAAAATTGAAGACTTTCGCACTTATATCGCTCAAAAGGGACTTGTCACAGGGGGTACAGGATCGAAAGTACGTCCGATTGTTTCTTGCAAAGGAACGACCTGCCAATATGGCCTTATTGATACATTCGCCCTCTCCAAAGAAATTCACGAAAGATTTTATAAGGAGTATGCCAGCGTGAAATTACCTCACAAACTAAAAATTGCTGTTGGAGGGTGTCCGAATAATTGTGTAAAACCTGATTTAAATGATATAGGAATTATTGGTCAAATGATTCCTATTTTGAATGAAGCAAGCTGTAACGGTTGTAAAAAATGCTTTGTCGCTGAAAACTGTCCGGTAAATGCCGCTGCGGTATCAGACGGTATAGTGAAAATTGATCCCGCCAAATGCAACAATTGCGGACGCTGTATTGGAAAATGTCCTTTTGATGCAATTCAAGATGGAAACCAAGGCTATAAGATTTACCTTGGCGGCAGATGGGGCAAGAATGTGGCGCGCGGCAAAGCGCTGAGCAGAGTCTTTTTTAATAAAGAAGAGGCTCTGTCGGTCATCGAAAAAGCCATTCTTCTGTACCGAGAGAAAGGCAAAACCGGAGAACGTTTTGCCCAAACCATAGAACGGCTAGGCTTTGAAAATATTGAGGCTGAGGTATTATCCGATGAAATTTTAACGAGAAAGCAAGAAATTTTGGGTGTTAAACTGCATCTGTCCGGTGGCGCTTCCTGTTGATCAAATAAGACAATATGGTGTTATCATGCCAAGTTAGGAGTGAATGTAAAATCGCTTAAAATGTTTCAAATTTAATGGCGCAGAAGTCAGTATAAAATAGGTTCTATATCGCATATCCTTTTGTAGTGCTGTTATGGGGATGTGTGTGGGATGAAGAGCTTATTTTTTAAAAAAAACCGGCTTCTTTTGTCGGTGGTATCGGTGGTATTAATCAGTCTCATGGCGGGAATGATTGCATTTAACAAGTGGGATGAGATGAACCTCGCGGCTATTCCCAACCAGCCGGTGAAAGCGCCGACCGGAAGGATTTCTATTGTAATTAAGATTCCCTCTCGCAGCTTAGAAATCCACGAGGACAATAAGGTGTATAAACGATACCGGATTGCTGCCGGCAAAAGCGACACTCCGTCACCGACCGGTGAATGGGTAATCGTTTGGAAATCTTATCGGCCCGGTGATGTTTTTGGTACTCGGTTTCTTGCCCTCAACGTTCCCTGGGGCGGTTACGGTATTCACGGAACGAATCAGCCCTGGAGTATTGGCTGTTATGCCAGCCAAGGTTGTATTCGAATGCGTAATCAAGATGTTGAGGAGCTTTACGAGTGGGTTCCGGTTGGTACTCCCGTACGTATTGAAGATCGTGATGTTCCGATTCAGCGTAAATTAAAGCGGGCGTTGATGGGCCCTGATGTTGTAAAGCTGCAACTGAGACTCAGAGAACTGGGATATTTGGAAGGAAGGGCCGACGGCTTTTTTAATCAGGATACTGAGATTGCCGTTAAACGATTTCAGTATGATAAGGGGATTAAGAGCTCGGGCATGGTCGATAAACAGACACTGGGCCTGTTAGGGTTTTAAGTTTTATTCTACTAGCAGTCGAGATGCTTGGTACGAATAAAGAGCAATAATGAACATAAAATCCATGATACTGTATACTTTTGTCACACAACAGGAAACATCTTTCTTTTGTCGAAGAATGCAGTAAAACAGCAAAGGGAGATGGAGATAATGCTTGGTATTAAGAAATGTCCCAAATGCGGCAAGATAATGGATAAAGTAATTGGCATTGAAACTGGAATAATTGATAGCCCGAGGGTTGAAAATTGGCATTGCCCGCATTGCCTGTATGATGAATCGAAAGATTTCTGGGAGTCTCAGATAGAAAAAAATTATAGAAGATGATAGTATTTAAAAGTCATCCGACACCGCGAAAATAAAGGCTTTCAGGTTTTGCACCTGGAAGCTTATTTTTTATTAGCTCACCACCGCTGTTTTGAAAATGAGAAATAGGCGGTAGCATATCGAAGCTATCTATCATAAGATACCGTGTAACATACATCTCTCGAAGGAGGAATTTATATGGGATTTGGTGGTTGTGGTTTCGGTCGCGGCAACGGCAGCGGGATTATCATTATTATTATACTGATTCTGCTGTTTTGTTGTTTTGGGGATGACAGTTCTTCAACTTGTTAGTAACGCTGACTATCCGCAAAGAGCACCGCTACGAATAAAAATTTTGTAGCGGTGCTCTTCAAAATAAGCCTCTAATATGCGGGGTGTAACGTTATACTTGTCCATAAGGAAGGGTGTCAGATCACGGTAAATGATCCGGAAAAAATTTCGCTCAGCTCACCAGCGAAAGCTTGGATATGGTCGACGGTTCTGGAGATATTCGCCGTTGCTTTTGCCTGTTCTTCGGAAACGGCGGCGGCTTGCGATATTCCGTCTAGGGTAGCGCTGGCGGCGGTTTGAACTTTGCCTAAATTGTCGCTGATTTCATGAACGGCAGCGGCACTTTCTGCCGATAGCTTTTTGATTTCTTCGGCTACCACTGAAAATCCGCGGCCCTGCTCACCGGCGTGGGCAGCTTCGATCCGGGCATTGAGTGCGATGAGCTGGGTGTTAGAAAATATGTGGCGCATGGTGGTAATGATTTTATTGGTGTCTTGAATTTGTTGTGATGATTTCATGGTGTTTTGGGCAATCTGCTCGGTGGTATTGGCTAATTCCCGTGCCGAAGCCGATATTTCTTCAATGGCAGCGGCGGTTTGTTGAATTCCGTCTATCACATCCCGGACGGTTTTTTTAACTTTATCCTGTTGAAAAACTTCCTGCACTCTGGCGGCAATTATAACAGTGGCTAGTTTTGCCAAAGGAACCGTTACGGCTAGCGGGCCGGTAATTCCAAAAGTGCCAAGCCGCCGGCCGTTGAGCATGATGGGTAGACTGCAGCCTTCTTTTATGCTGGAATCCGTCGCCGCCTGCTCTTTTGTTACGAGGTACTCGTTACATTCACCGGCGCCGATTTTGACCGACCCAATATGAGTGTCACCGATTCTTGCTGTTTTATCGGAGCCGATAATGATGCCGCTGTTGTCACAAATAATAACAGAATAGCCTATTTTGTCTTGGAGGAAGGAAATGAGATTGGACGCCAGTTCAGCGGTTAAAATATCGTCGGTGTTTTTTTGCATTGCAAACCATCTCCCTGGAAGTGGTAAAGGTTGAATTTTATTTATTCTTTTAGGTATTATAGAAAAAATGAGCGCAATCCTGCATTTTAAAGAAATGTTAATCAAAACATTACAAAAGCTGATTGGCTGTCAAAGCTCAATGCCGAGCCTTTGTATGCGACGGTAAAGCGTTGTACGATTGATGCCTAATATTTTTGCTGCAGCGGTATAATTTCCCTGGGCAGCATGCAAAGCTTCGACAATTTCTCCGATTAGGCGTTTCTCTTTGGGGGTTCGTGAAGGGACATGCTGTTTTTGCGTTAGTATTTCCGACAATACGAAACGGTTAATGATACTGTTTTTGGAAGTAGCAGTAATCCTTTCTATCAGGTTACGGCATTCACGAATATTTCCCGGCCAGGAATATTTTGTGAGCAGCTGCAGCGCATCTGGGGTTAGTTTGAAAACTTTACCTGTATGGACGGCAAACTCTTCTAAAAAAGCTTCGGCATATAAGCGAATGTCCTGTTTTCTTTCTCTGAGCGGCGGCAAATCCAGCCGCAGCACATTAAGCCGGTAATATAAATCATCACGGAATTTATGCTCCGTAACTAAATTTTCTAAATCTTTATTTGTGGCGGCAATGATGCGGACATCAACCGGTGTAACCTTGTAACTCCCTAAGCGTACAACACTTTTTTCCTGCAGAACACGCAGCAATCGACCCTGATTTACATAATCCATTTCCGCCAATTCATCTAAAAAGATGGTCCCGCCGTGGGCAACCTCGAAGAGTCCCGGTTTTCCTTCTTTGTTGGCACCGGTAAAGGCGCCGCCAACGTAGCCAAACAATTCGCTTTCCAAAAGCTGCGCCGGCAGGGAAGCGCAGTTGATGGCGACAAAAGGTCCTTTAGCGCGGCTGCTTTCATTATGGATGCTTTGGGCAAAAACTTCTTTGCCTGTTCCTGTTTCTCCCAGAATAAGTACGCTGGAGTTTGTAGCGGCAAAATCTTTGGCGGTTTCAATTGTTTTAATGATGGCGGAACTTTGACCAATGATATTTTCAAAATGGAATTTAGCCACATGGCCGCGGGCATAAATCTCTTTGCGTATCGTGGCCTCCATTTGCTGGATGCCTCGAATTTCATGCATAGTAATGACTGCGCCGAAAGAATTATTATTAATTGTAATGGGAACGCTGGTATACATGACCTTATTTCCGTTTATTTCCACAATACGGTGCAAGGTATTTTCCTTTTTTGCCGCGGCTGGCTTTAAGTCCAGCTGCGGCAAAATTTGCTTGATGGAATAGCCTAAAGCATTTGTTTTATTTATTTTGGTGAGTTGCTGTGCAACCGGATTGAACGCGGTAATTTTTTGATTTTTATCTACGGTAATCATGCCTTGGTTGGTATGATCCAATATCGTATTTAAAAATCCATGTTTTGCCGATTCATTTTCCAATGCTGCCTGGATATGTACCGCCTCCTGCGCTGCCTGCAAAATGCTTTCGCTGCCGATTTTTAATAAGGAACAGGGGATGTTGTGCTGTTTGGCGGCTGTGACGGCCAGGACACCGCCTAAAATGACTTCGGCACCGTTGGCGGCCGCTTCCAAAATTGGTTCTTCGTAATTTTGACCGTATTTTGTAAAATAACGTTCAATGTGGACATCTAATTCTTCCGCTAAAAAATCAATGCCCAAAACCATATCGGAATGTGCAACAACCGCAATTTTTTTGCCTTGCATTTTAGCATCATTTATGGCGCGGATAATATCAAAACTCGTGATCGGGATGGTTACGACATTTATTCCTAAATCGGCTTGTTTAATGATAGTGGCAGTTACCGGTCTGGCGGCAACGATTTCAATTCCGCGGGCAATATATTTTTGTACTAAGGCGACCGCCGTTCTGGGATTTACTAAGACGACTTGTATATTAGAATAATCAGACGTAAGAATTTTTTTAACGTAAGGTATTAAATTTTCATCAGGAATTAAAAAGAGAATTTTAGTCAAGCAGCATCACTCCGCAACAAAATGCAACAAATTGCAATTAATATATGCTACAAGTATAACAGGCAAAGCTCAATCATTCAAATGTTTTAAAATTTTCTGCTTTTATAACGGCAAAATATTCAGGGGATTCAACTATTGACCGGGATTTATAAATTATTTTTTGATTTTCGTTACAATTGGCCCGAATCTTGCATGGTTATAGTAGCATGAGTAGAAATGCAGAATGCCGTCGTATGAAAGTTCTTGGTAAAGGTGCTGAGACGGCAGTACATGCTAAGCTAACACAAAGGAGGATTTTATATGGGACCCATGTCTGAAAATAAAGGGAAGTTTTCTTTGGAAGAATTCAGAAAAGATTATGGGCTGTTGCTGGCAATTATTTTTGCTGCCATTGTATGGTTTATAGGAGCACCCCAAGGACTATCGGTTCAGGGGCATAGAGCGCTGGTATTGTTTACTTTCATGTTTGTGCTGTATTTGACAGAGTCGGTGCCTCTTCCCATAGCAAGCCTGGCGGTTGTTCCTTTGGCAGTACTGGGCGGGGTTGTAAAAACGTCGGTTGCTTTGGAAGGTTTTGCTTCTACTTCAGTTTATTTAATGGTTGGTGCCTTTATTTTGGCAAATGCAATGACAAAATCAGGGCTGGCCGACCGTTTAACTTATGTGATTATGAGCTTTATAGGCACAAGTACCAAAGCGATAAGTCTGGGAATTGTTTTGGTGAATATTGTTATGGCTTTTTTAGTGCCTTCGTCTTTAGCCAGAACGGCAATTCTTTTGCCTGTATGCATGGGAATTTTTCACATCTTCGGGCAGCAAGGCAGGACAAATTTTTCTACGAGTATGCTGCTGATTCTGACAATGACCAATGCGACTATGGGAGCGGGGATTCTTACTGCAACGGTGCCTAATCCCGTTACAGTGGATTACTTAGCTAAAGTTGGCCAAACAGTTACCTATGGGCAATGGTTTATGTATGGATTTCCGCCGGCTTTGCTGATGACATTTATTACTTGGTGGTTTATCCGCCGCATATTCCCGCCGGAAATTAAAGAACTTCCCAATGGTGATGAATTTATAAAACAAAAATTGGCTGAAATGGGTCCTTTATCCTCGGTTGAAAAAAAGGCTATGTTTGTTTTTGGTTTGGTCGTGATTCTTTGGGCTACCGGCGGCTGGACTAAGATTGATCCGACTATTGCCGCTTTAACCGGTATTCTTTTGTTTTTTATTCCCAAGTTTGGCTTTATGACCTGGCCGGATGTGAATAAGCATATGTCTTGGCAGCTGATTTTTGTCGCCGGGGGTGGTATTAGTTTAGGCAATATTTTAATGAAAACAGGGGCTGCCAAATGGTTCGCCAATACAATTTTCTCTATGCTGGGGTTAGGCGGTACGGCCATTTTGTTTATGCTGGTTGTAATTATGTTTATTATTCAGTATATGCACTTGCTGTTTGTCGGCACAACGGCGATGGCAACTTCTTTTATTCCCATTGTGATGGCGATGGCCGATACGGCGGGAGTGAACCCGCTGCTGTTTACATTGCCGGCGGCGATGATTATCGGCGGCTATCCATTACTGATGTTTTATAATACTACGCCTAATATTGCTGTATATGGGACCGGTTTGCTGAAGGTGGAAGATTTTCCTAAAGTTGGTTTTGTAATTTGCCTGGTCGCAGTTATTGTATATTCTTTGTGTGCAATTACATATTGGCGCTGGCTGGGTATGTTTTAAAATATTTTAAATAAAAGCTAAGGAGTGGGTAAGATGTCTGGTGCATTAAATGGGATTCGCGTGCTTGATACTTCTACGGTAATTGCCGGGCCTTTCGGAGCGGCATTGCTGGGAGATTTCGGCGCCGATGTGATTAAGGTGGAAATGCCTGGTAAAGGTGATTCCGGACGTAATATGGGGCCGCTGTACGAGGGCAAATCGCTGCGCTGGGCAACGTTTTCCAGAAATAAAAAAAGCATTACCCTTGATCTCAGGAAAGAAGAAGGCAAGAATTTGTTTCTGAAGCTGGTGGAAAAAAGCGATATCATCATTGAGAACTTTCGGACAGGAACTTTTGACAAATGGGGTTTGGATTATGAAACGCTGAAAAAAGCCAACCCTAAAATCATTGTAATTCGTGTTACCGGCTACGGTCAGACGGGTCCGAATGCACATTTGGCCGGTTTTGGCACACCTGCTACCGCTTTTTCCGGGTTAACCTATATGACCGGTTATCCTGACAGGGCTCCGGTAAATCCGCCGATTTCGTTGTGCGATTATCTTGCCGGCCTTTACAGTGCTTTTGCTGCTTTGGTTTGCATTTATAATCGGGATAGCAACAATGGAACGGGACAGGAAGTGGATCTGAGTCTCTATGAAGGTATTTTCCGTCTGTTGGAAGGCGCAATTGCCAATTATGCTGTGGCGGGAAAGGTTACCGAAAGAAGGCCGAGCATCAGCGGTTCGGCTAGCCCTTCCGGCACTTTTAAGACCCAGGACGGTAAATGGGTAGTGCTGGTATGCAGTACCGACCGGACTTTTGAATATTTTGCCAATGGTATCGGTAGAAAGGATTTACTGCAGGACGATAGGTTTAATACGAATGGCGCCCGTGTTAAGAATAATAAGCTGGTAGAAGAGATTGTGATTGATTGGTTTAGCAAACATGATTGGAAGGAAATTAAGGCGACTTTAGATGCGGCAGGTGCACCGGTTAGTCTGGTTTACAGCATGCAGGATATTTTTGCCGATCCGCACTATGCGGCGCGTGAAGATATCATTGAAGTAAAGCATCCTGATTTTGGTACTATAAAGGTTCCGGGTGTCGTTCCTAAATTGAGTGCTACGCCGGGAGAAATCAAATGGATCGGGCCGAAACTTGGCGCTCATAACGATGATGTGTATGAAAATCTTTTGGGCTTAAGTGAAAAAGATTTGGCCGAGTTAAAGGGAAAAGGGATTATTTGATTTGGTTTAGATGAGAGAGACAAACAGCTTGTTCAATAAAGAAAGGATGATAAATATGAAAGCAAATATGGTTTGGCCGGATAAAGTCACAATTTGCGAGGTCGGGCTGCGTGACGGGTTACAGAATGAAAAAAAGTTATTCAGCGTTGAGGAAAAACTGCAGCTTTTGAATTCCGTTGTCGCATCAGGTGTTAAAGTGATTGAGGTTGGGTCTTTTGTTCATCCTAAAGCGGTGCCGGCTATGGCCGATACGGGTAAACTGGTAGAAGCTATGGAAAAGACTGATGGTGTTGAATATCGCGTATTAGTACCTAACTTAAAAGGGGTCGAACGTGCTTATGCTGCCGGGATTAAGAAGGTAAAACTCACCGTCTCCGCCAGCGAAGCCCATTGCATTAATAACTTTAATAAAAAGCCGCTGGAAATGATGGAAGCGTTTGCAAGCTGTGTTGATTTTGCTGCTAACAATAATATGGAAGTATCGGGTGCGATTTCTACTTCCTTTGGTTGTCCTTTCCAGGGGAAAGGACCGGTGCAGCAAGTGGAAAATGTTGTCCGCGGCTTTTTAAAATTGGGTATTACCGAGCTTTCCTTGTCGGACACGACCGGTATGGCCAATCCCCGTCAGGTATTTGAATTGGCCAGCCATATGATTCAAACATTTCCGCAGGTGAAGTGGGTTATGCATTTTCATAATACCCGTGATATGGCTTTGGCGAATATTGTGGCCGGTATACAGGCGGGAATTCGAGTTTTTGACAGTGCATTTGCCGGCCTTGGCGGCTGTCCTTTTGCTCCTGGTGCTTCAGGAAATGTTGCAACCGAAGATGTAATTCATATGCTGCATGAAATGGGTATTAATACCGGTATTAATCTGGAAAAGGCGATAGAAACGGCCCGTCTGGCCGAACAGATGGTGGGTCATAAGGCCGGCGGGTCCGTTCTGGTAGCCGGACGCTGCGAGGATTTAACCAAGCAGCAGGCGAAACGCCAGAACAATAAATAAACACCATTTTTCCGAGAGGGGGATTTATATGAGGGTAGATATGCTCATAAAAAATGGACGGGTTATTGATCCATCCCAAAATATCGATAAAATCCAAAATGTATTGGTTCTCAATGGAAAGATCATTGTTACCCCAAAGAATGAAGCGGTTGAGGCTTCTCAAGTAATTGATGCCGCAGGCTGTATTGTTACACCCGGACTGATTGATTTTCACAATCATATTTTTGGTAGTGGGTCTGATCTTTGCATATCAGCTGATGCTGCTCTTTTACCTTCGGGCGTAACTGCAGCAGTTGATGCCGGAAGTGCCGGAAGTGCAAACTACGAACTTTTTTTGGCAAGTATGCTTATGCAGAAAATCCGTTTTAAGAGCTTCCTCCATGTTTGTCCGACGGGATTAGGAACTACACAATTTCACGAGGTTTTAAAACCGGAATTGTGGGACAAAAATAAAATATTTGCTTTGTTCGAAAAACATAAAAACTTTTTAATTGGTCTTAAGATTCGTACCAGCAAACATATAGTAGGAAGTCTTGGTCTTGGACCGGTACAAAAAACGATTGAGATTGCCAATGAAATAGGTTGTCCGGTATGTGTGCATACCACAGATTGTCCGGCACCGGTCGAAGACTTATTAGCATTGCTGCGTCCGGGGGACATATTCTGTCATGTGTTTCATGGTACAGGAGAAACTGTGCTTAAAGACGGTAAACTTAAGGATGCTGTGAAGAAAGCAAGGGAACGCGGTATAATCTTTGACGCAGCTAACGGGTCTAACCACTTTGCATTTGCTACAGCAGAAGCGGCATTAGCGGAAGGCTTCTTTCCGGACATTATCAGTACGGACCTAACGGTAAAAACCTTATTTAAACCTCCCGTTTACAGCTTGCCTTACATTCTTGCTAAATATTTGGCATTGGGTTGCAGTTTAACCAATGTAATTTCTGCGGTTACCAATGGTCCGGCTCGTCTTATGAAAATGGAAGGTAAAATAGGTACACTTGCCCGTGGTGCTTATGCTGATATAGCAATATTTAAATTGACAGAGCAAAAAGTAACCTTTATGGATACTTTCAAACAAACTCGCCAGGGACATCAAATGCTCTTACCGCAAATGACAATAGTAAATGGTCAAATTATGTTTCGCCAGCTTAATTTTATAGTTTAGAGCGCTGCATTTTTGTGAAACAGCCGGACCATGCAACAATGATCTGCCGTTTTGCAAAGATGGTAAGTGCTATTATTAAAAAAGTAATAAAGTATGTTTCGGAGGATGCAATATGAAAACTGACAAAACAGATTATTCGGCAATGATAAAATGGGCCATATTGGCAGTCATTGTTTTTATTTTAAGTCAAATACCTGCACCAACGGGACTCAAGCAAAGCACTATGGTTATTTTAGGTATCTATGTGGCGGCTATTGCGGGGCTTATTATTCGTCCTGCCGGTGAGTCTGTCGTTTTGATTATTGTAGCTGGTTTAGGCAGTTTATTTACCAAACCTGCCAACGTGTTAAACGGGTTTTCTACAACAACAGTTTGGTTAGTTTTTATCGCCTTTTTGATTAGCATGGCATTTGTAAAAACTGGGATTGGGACTCGGATATCCTACTATTTAATTGGAAAATTCGGGCGAACGACATTGGGGTTAGGATACGTCATGGCTATTGTGGATTTAATCATTAGTCCGGCTACGCCATCGAATACAGCAAGATCGGGCGGTATTGTTTATCCGGTATTTAGGAGTATTACCGCTACCTTGGGCAGCGAACCAGGTCCTACAGGGAAAAAGATAGGTTCTTATTTTACAATGTTGCAGGGGTTAGTGAGTTTTACCACTGCCGGATTATTTATTACAGCTTGCTCGCCAAACTTGGTAACGCTTAATTTTGCAAAAAAAATTCTTGGAGCGAACATCACCTGGGCCAGTTGGGCCATGGCGATGTTAATACCGGGGCTTGTTATTCTGTTTACAGTTCCATTTTTGCTTTATAAGATTTATCCGCCCGAATTGAAAGCTGTTCCAAATGCGAAAGAGATTTCCGCACAGGGTTTACAAAAATTAGGGCCGATGAAGAAATCTGAAAAAATATTAATTATACTTTTTGTCCTGGCAATTGCCGGATGGGCCTTAGGCGATATATTAAAAGTAGATGCTACTTGTGTTGCACTTGCTTTTTTTGGGCTGGCTTTATTGTTCAAGCTATTTACGATTCAAGATGTACTAGAAAATAAAAGTGCTTGGAATACGTTGTTATGGTTTGGATTTATCGTAGGTTTGTCCGCATCACTTGCAAAAGAAAAATTTTTTGTATGGATGGCAAAATTTGTACAAGGTTATTTAGCTTTAGATACTATGAGTATGGTAACTGTATTGGCCATAATTGTGGGCGTTTGTTTGCTTACAAGATATTTATTTGCATCCATGGGAGCTTTTGTTACCGCTTTCGTGCCAGTAGCTTTTACAATTGGGCTGGCAGCAAAATTGCCGTCGGAAGTACTTACGTATATGGTAGCTGCTTGTACGGCTTATGGTTGTGCATTAACACATTACGGCGGTGCATTAGGACCGGTTTTATATGGTACTGGTTTTGTAAAACAGTCCACCTGGTGGAAAATCGGTGGGATATATGCTGTGTATAATGTACTGGTATATTTTGTAATCGGATTACCCTATTGGAAAATAATCGGTTTGTGGTAAGACAAAATTAGCCTAGTAAAAAATGCTGGAAATCAATGGCTGTTTCTACAGTCCACTGTTTTTATACAAAATGTTTGCAAATGAGAGTGAGGTGAAACTGCAAATGAGTTTGGAAATAAATTTAAAACGCTGCAAAGGCTGCGGAATCTGCGTGGAGTTTTGTCCAAAAAAAGTATTGACTGTAAACGAGCTTGAAAAAGCGGAAATTGTTAACGAAAAGGACTGCATTTTATGCCGTCAGTGTGAATTGCGCTGCCCGGATTATGCCATTTTTGTAAAAAAATAAAAGGAGCTGAGATATAGTGTCCAAAGTAAGTCTTATGCAGGGCAATCAGGCAGTGGCCGAAGGAGCGATTGCTGCCGGTGTTAAGTTTTTTGGCGGTTATCCGATTACGCCTTCTACCGAAATTGCTGAGTCTTTAGCTAAAATGCTGCCGACTGTCGGTGGAAAATTTATTCAAATGGAAGATGAAATTGCCAGCATTGGCGCGATAATCGGCGCATCCCTTACGGGCAAAAAGGTTATGACGGCAACAAGCGGCCCGGGGTTTTCCTTAAAGCAGGAATTTATCGGTTATGCTTGTATTGCTGAAATTCCGCTGGTTATTGTCAATGTTCAGCGTGTGGGTCCTTCTACAGGCCAGCCTACTTCCCCTGCACAGGGAGATGTGATGCAGGCACGCTGGGGAACACACGGCGATCATCCGATGATTGCCCTTACCCCTGCCAGTGTTCCTGAATGTTTTGATTTGACTATCAAGGCGTATGAAATGTCGGAGAAATATCGGACGCCGGTTATTTTACTGATGGACGAAGTCGTTGGACATATGCGGGAAAAAATAGAATTGCCTGATTCCTACGCTGATATTATTAAACCACAGCGCAAATTGCCAACGGTACGGCCCGAAGAATATAGAGCATATAAGCCGGATGCCGATCTGGTGCCGCCAATGGCTCCTTTTGGGACAAAGGGCTACCGCTGGCACGTAACAGGACTTGTGCATGATGAATATGGCTTCCCTGATGGTAAGCCTGCGGCTACGAAAGAATGTCTGGAACGTTTGCATGCCAAGATTAATAATAATCTTGACGATATTATTCTTTATGAAAACTATTGTATGGATGACGCGGAGACAGCCGTTATTGCTTACGGCGGTACGGCGCGTACTGCTTATGATGCTGTCGATGCTGCCCGTGCCAAAGGCATCAAGGTCGGTTTATTCCGTCCGATAACGATGTGGCCTTTTCCGGCGGAACAGGTAAAGAAAATAGCCGGTAAAGTAAAAAATATTCTTGTGGCGGAAATGAACTTCGGCCAATATGTAATGGATGTGGAACGTGTTGTTGCCGGAAAAGTTCCAGTAACATTGTGTGCAAAATACAATAACGAAGCGATTACGCCAAATGAATTTTTGGCGGCAATCGAAAATCTGAAATAGGGGACAGGAGGTATTCCAAAAGATGGAAATGGAAGAAATGATAGACAAATATTTTCGCGCCGGACGACTGCCCCATATCTGGTGTCCGGGCTGCGGCAATGGGATTGTGACAGGAGCTATTGTGAAAGCTATTGACAGATTAGCATTAGAAAAAGACGATGTGGTGATTGTATCAGGAATTGGCTGCTCGAGCAGAGCCTCGGGTTATCTTGATTTTAATACAGTGCATTCGGCACATGGGCGTGCATTGCCGGTTGCAACCGGCGTTAAGCTGTCCGAACCGCGCTTGAAAGTAATCATCGTCAGTGGCGACGGCGATGCTACAGCTATAGGAGGCAATCATTTTATTCATGCCGCCAGACGCAATATCGACATTACCATGATTCTTTATAACAACAATATTTACGGGATGACGGGCGGACAATATTCACCGCTTACTCCGACCAGTTCCAAAGCGACTACGGCGCCTTACGGGACGGTAGACCGTCCGTTCGACGTTTATGATCTGGCCAAAGGAGCGGGGGCAACCTTTATTGCCCGTGCCACGACTTTTCATACACAGCTTTTAATTGATGTAATTGCAAAGGGCATAGAGCATGCAGGATTCAGCATTATTGAAGCCGTATCCGCCTGCCCGATTTCCTTCGGACGTCAAAATAAGCGGGGATCCGGCGCTAACATGATGAAGTGGCAACGAGATCATGGTGTTTTGCTGGCCGCTTATGAAAAATTGACGGATGAGCAAAAGAAAGATAAATTCCCGATCGGTTTATTGCATGAAACTCAAGCACCGGAATACACGGCCGAATATGACAAAGTGATCGCAAGGGTCCAGAAAGGGGCGAAATAATATGCAGCAATTACGTTTATCCGGAACCGGCGGACAAGGACTGATCCTTGCCGGAATCATTTTGGCGGAAGCCGCACTGCTGGACGGGAAAAATGCCATACAGTCCCAATCCTATGGGCCTGAAGCACGCGGCGGCTCCAGTAAGTCGGAGGTGCTAATATCCGATAAGACATTGCATTATCCGAAGATAACAGTACCTAACGTAGTTTTAGCGATGAGTCAGGAAGCTTGTAATAAGTTTACCTCCGATCTTACGGCAGAGGGTATCTTAATTACAGACAATTTGTTTGTAGACAAGCTGCCGGGTAAAACATGTAAGAAAATCTACGAGCTGCCTATTACCCATACGGCGCAGCAAGGGCTGGGTAAAACCTTATTCGCCAACATTGTGGCTTTAGGCGCCGTAGTCAAGATAACCGGGGTAGTGTCGGTAGCATCTTTGACTACGGCTGTATTAAACAGGGTACCGAAGGGAACGGAAGAGCTGAACGAAAAGGCAATTCGGTTAGGTATGGGAATTGTTGAATGAAAATTTGATTCGGGAGACTTGGATTTTTTTCGGCAGCAGGATGTATTTTCTGCTGTTCTTTTTTTGCTCTAAAATTTAAATTTAGCTATTGACTTTTTTGCTATAATCATATATTATAATAAAAAGTTAATAAGTGATGTTGTAAATATGAAGTTAGCTGATCAAAAAAATTGAAGGCTAAGCAAAGGTACAGAGTATGTACCTTTGCTTAGCTTTTATTTTATAACTGAATATATGACTTCTTATCTAGAGAGGCGGAGGGACTGGCCCGATGAAGCCCGGCAACCGGTATTTATTTGAATACAACGGTGCCAACTCCTGCAATGGCAACATTGAAAGATGAGAGAGGGATCCGGCGATTTATCCTCTTTCAACTGAAAGGGGATTTTTATTTTACTGGAGTCTGCGTAATGTATATTCAACATTACACATCTGCTGGGGGGCTCAGGCGGGAATGTATCATCATTTTGGCATTCCCAAATATCGGCTGCCGGTGAAAATGTTTGGCGTTTTTCCCCATACGATAAACAGAAAGAATATCAGGCTGCTTAGGGGATTTGACGATATTTTCTTTGTACCCCATTCCCGGCATACGGAAGTGAGAAAGGAGGATATTGAAAAAGCGGCTGAACTGGAAATTCTGTCTGAATCCAGTGAAGCCGGTGCTTATCTGGTAGCCGCCAAAAGCGGCCGTCAAATTTTTGTGACAGGCCATTCCGAATATGATCCTCTTACATTGCACTCCGAATATGTCCGGGATGTGTCACATGGATTGGATATTTCTATCCCGAAAAATTATTTTCCGGATAATGATCCGACCCAGGCACCCATCGTCAAGTGGCGAGGCCATTCCAATCTGCTGTTTTCAAACTGGCTGAATTACTATGTTTACCAGGAAACCCCTTATAACGTCAACGAAATTGATTAAAAATAATCATCATACAACAAATTTATAGTTTAAAAGGAGCGATACAAATGAGTGAGAAAAAATTAAGTTTTGAAACATTGCAGGTCCATGCAGGCCAAGTGCCGGATCCGACAACTGGTGCAAGAGCGGTGCCGATTTACCAGACAACTTCTTTTGTATTTAAAAATGCCGATCATGCTGCCAATCTCTTTCAATTGAAAGAACCGGGCAATGTGTATGGGCGGATTATGAATCCAACTACCGATGTGCTGGAAAAAAGAGTGGCAGAATTGGAAGGAGGCGTCGGCGGACTGGCCACTTCCTCCGGCCTGGCTGCTGTTTTATATGCGATTCTGAATGTTGCCAGTGCCGGTGATGAAATCGTTGCCGCCGGTACGTTATATGGCGGGACGTATGAATTATTCACCGTGACTTTAAAGAAATTGGGCATTCATGTCATATTAGTTGACCCGGACGATCCGGAAAATTTCAGAAAAGCGATTACCGATAAGACGAAGGCGATTTATGGCGAGACCATCGGTAATCCTAAGATTAATGTGCTGGATATTGAAGCGGTTGCCAAGATTGCCCATGAAAATAAGATTCCGTTCATTATTGACAATACCTTTGCAACACCGTATCTTGTTCGGCCAATCGAATATGGCGCGGATGTTGTTATCCATTCTTTAACTAAATTTATTGGCGGACATGGCACGACGCTGGGAGGAATAATTATTGATGCCGGTAAGTTTGACTGGATTAAGAGCGGAAAATTTCCCGATTTTACTACACCGGACAAAAGCTACGGCGGAATCCGCTATGCTCAAGATTTAGGCAATCTGGCCTATATTTTGAAAGCAAGAGTACAACTGTTAAGAAACACCGGGGCAGCGCTTAGTCCGACAAATGCATTCTTACTGCTGCAGGGGCTGGAATCTCTATCCTTGCGGGTAGAAAGACATGTGGCAAATGCCCGGGACATTGCCGACTTCTTAAATCATCATCCGAAAGTATCCTGGGTGAACTATCCGGAACTGGAAGGGAATCAATATCGTGAACTGGCGAAAAAATATTTACCGAAAGGGGCAGGCTCGATCTTTACTTTTGGCATAAAAGGCGGCCTGGAAGCCGGCAAGAAATTTATTAACAGTGTGAAACTCTTTTCCCTGCTTGCCAATGTCGGCGATGCAAAGTCACTGGTCATTCATCCTTCCAGCACCACCCATGCCGAATTGGATCCGGCAGAACAACAAGAGGCAGGTGTTACGCCTGATTTGGTCAGATTGTCTATCGGTATTGAAGGCGTTGAAGATTTAATTGATGATTTGAAACAGGCTTTGGCTAAAGCATAAAGGCACAAAACGAGGAACACTTTTCAGCTGATTCTCATAGGATACCATGGCAGTACAATTATCCTGTAAAAAGAAGGAGGAAGTTTTATGGGATTAGGTTGTGGTTGTGGCTTTGGCCGTGGTAACAGCTGGGTTATCATCCTAATCATCATCATTTTGTTATTCTGCGGTTTTGATGATGATTCTTCTACTTGTTTATAACTAAATCCGCCCGCCAAACGACGTTACTGCAAGCGTTTGCTTCTGCAGTGGCGTCGTTTGTTTTATAAGTGGAACAATAATGACGAATAACGG
>JBDKTO010000034.1 GCA_039680175.1 Veillonellales bacterium
ATGCAACTACAGAACCGGTAGCTTCAAACATTCTCCAAAAAAATTCTGCGGTCACCATATAAGACCGGACCTCCCTGTATGTTGTTGGAAATTTCAGGTCTTTACTAGACGTATTATAGCATATGAATCTATGAAACACAAGGCTGCAATAAACGCTGCCTTACAGCTTCATATAAAATGACCGATGCGGCGGCAGCCACATTCAGTGATTCCGCTTTACCCAGAATGGGAATGTGAAGTTTAACCTTAGCCCGCTGCAATAATTCTTTCTGTACGCCATTTCCCTCATTACCAAACACAACAGCGACAGGCATAGTTAAATCGCTGGAAAAGTATATTTCAGAATCTGTCAACGCTGTGGCCATTAAAGGAATATGATATTCACTTAATAATGCTACCAATTCACCGCAACCCAAACCTTCGATAATCGGTAAATGAAAGATGGACCCCATACCAGCCCTCACCGTCTTGCCTGAGAATAAATCGGCACTGCCTTTAGTCATCAATACTCCACTGCAGCCTGCCGCATCAGCCGTACGGATAATAGTCCCCACGTTGCCCGGATCCTGTAATCCGTCAAGTACTAGAATCAAAGGATTTTGCTTATTCAAAATTACGTCGTCAAACTGATACCGTTTTTTCCCCACCAGTACCATTAATCCTTGCGGCTGATCGGTATCTGTCACCTTACTGTAAATTGAATCCGACACCTGCATCACTTTGCAACTTGTATCTGCCTGTAACTGTTCGATCACTTGCCGTCCTCGTTCATGCAGATAGGCTTCCCTTGTAAACAGGCATACCGGAATCCTCCAGCCTGAGGCGATAGCTTCTTCCGCCAGCCGTAATCCTTCCGCGATAAACAAACCCGTACTCTCCCGCTTTTTCTTCTGTTTTAACCCCATTGCTAACTTTACATACTGATTCTGCGGACTTAGTATTCTTTCAATCACGGTTCACTCTCCAGCCTTCCAACGTAATTCCCTTAGGTATTCATCCATTCATTATAATCCTATGTGACTTATACGTCCAGACCAGCGGAAGCAACCTAAAAAGTACCCACCTTATTGTAGCACGAGGCAGGTACTTTTCAGGCTGTTCTCACATCGCTTTGGAAATGCAATTAAAATTCAGCATGTACTTTCGAACAGAATCCTTGACCCCTTTTTTAACCGCTGCCATAAGATGGATATAGTTAACCATATCAGGTTCTTTAGCAATTTCTGATCTTAATTTTTCACCGGCAACCAAAAACATATCCGTGGCAATATTGATTTTTGAAATTCCCGACTGAATCGAACTGCGAAAATCTTCCTTACTAAGCTTGGAGCCGCCATGCATAACCAAGGGAACATTAATCGTACTATTCAACTCATTAATCCGGGGAAAATTGAGTTTCGTATTCCCCCGATATGTTCCGTGATTATTCCCCACAGCCACTGCCAATGCATCAATTTTCGTTCTATCGACAAAATCAGCTGCGACAGTGGTGGGGACAATATTATCTTCTTTTATATCATTCACACCCTGGTAATAACCAACATAGCCCAATTCACCCTCGACAGAAATATCAAGAGAATGGGCTATGCGTGTGATTTCTTTCGTCCGTTTTAAATTTTCTTCAAACGCCAATGGCGAACCATCATACATGACGGAGGTAAATCCCCAGCGAATTGCCTTCATCACCCCTTCATAAGTGTGTCCGTGATCTAAATGCAAAGCTACAGGCACTGAAGTTTTTTGAGCGGCACGTATCATTGCGGCGCTTAGCAACTCGACATCAACAAATTTAAATAACCGTTCCGGAATGCCCAGTATCAGGGGAGTTTTTAGTTCTTCCGCAACCTCTACGACGGCTCCAAGCGTCTCAAAATTAAAAACATTAAATCCACCAACAGCATACTTCCGTTTACGTGCATCCTGAAGTAGTTCCCGCATAGTTACCAGGGCCAAGTTGAACTCCTCCTCTATATTTAAAATAGGCAGCTGTTAAATTATAATATTTTATTCGCTGGCAAGCAGGAAAACACCTGCGGCTTATCAAAATTTTTAGAAATTTTGCATTAATTCAATTACTAATATAAAGTTATTTCCATATTCCCTATATTTATACAAAAATCTCCGGATTTTCTAATCCGGAGATTTACAAACTATTGAAGTTGCTCTTTCGCAGCGGCAACTAACTTACCGAAAGCAGCCATATCAGCAACTGCTAAATCAGCAAGCATTTTGCGGTTCACTTCCACACCGGCTTTTTTCAAACCGTTGATTAATTGGCTGTATGAAATACCGTTCATACGGGCAGCAGCGTTAATACGGGCGATCCACAGTTTACGGAATTCGCCTTTTTTCGACCGCCGGTCACGTCGAGCATAATACAATGCTTTCATAACTGTTTCATTGGCTTTTTTAAACAACTTGCTCTTAGACCCTCTATAGCCTTTAGCCAGCTTTAGAATCTTTTTATGACGTTTATGTGCAGTCACGCCTTTTTTAACTCTTGGCATGTGCAATACCCCCTATTCAATATATGTTTAAATTTTATGCGTATGGAAGCATTTTGGAAACGCGATCATAATCTGATTTGCTAATCAACCCAGCTTTACGCAGATTGCGTTTACGAGCAGGAGATTTCTTTTCAAGGATATGGCTTTTGAAAGCCTTAGAGCGCTTAAACTCGCCAGTGCCAGTTACTTTAAACCGCTTGGCGGCGCTTCTACGTGTTTTAATTTTCGGCATTTTAGGGTCCCCCTTCTTAATTATGTGGCTTAGCGGATAAAATCATTATCATATTCTTTCCTTCAAGCTTAGGGTCACGCTCGACTGTGGCAATTTCTTTCAACTCAGCGGCCATTTTAATCAAAAGCTGCCTACCCAATTCCGGATGGGAAAGTTCCCGTCCACGAAACATAATAGTAACTTTTACTTTATCTCCATCTTGTAAGAACCGCTCAGCATTTTTCTTCTTAACACTAAAATCATGATCCTCAATATTAGGACGAAGTTTTACTTCCTTAACCGTGACAATTTTCTGCTTTTTCTTTGTCTCTTTGTCGCGTTTCTGCTGCTCGTATCTGAACTTGCCATAGTCCATAATGCGGCAGACAGGCGGTTTTGCTGTTGGTGCAACTTCCACCAGATCCAACTGCTGTTCACCTGCCAGCCGCATTGCATCACGGGTCGCCATAATACCTAATTGCTCACCCGTACTGCTTGTTACCCGAACCTCTCTGGCGCGAATTTCCTCGTTAACCTTTAAACTTTCTTTGCTAATTGCGACTCACCTCCTAAAAAATTATAATAAAATAAAAAACGAGTGGCATAAATCGCCACCCGCACCAATAGCAACACAATAAAAAGATTGCTGATTTTACCTTACGAACTGCCAAAGCGTTGTAAGGTGAGAAGCGGATGGCTTCTACTTGAGTATGTATTTACGCATTACTCACTTAGCTAGTTTAGCATCTGAATAAGACAATGTCAAGTCACTATTTCTTTTCCTTAATCTCGCTTAGCAAATTGGCAATAAATTTATCAATTGGCTGGGCACCAATATCGCCTGCTCCCCGTTTACGTACTGCGATATTCTTGTTTTCAGCCTCTTTGTCGCCAATAACCAGAATGTAGGGAATTTTCTCCAGTTGCCCCTGACGAATTTTATAGCCGATTTTTTCATTACGATCATCAACTTCCACGCGAATATCCTGCTCCCGCATGGCAGCTGCTAATTTATTGGCATAATCGACCTGACGATCCGTAATAGTAAGAATTTTAACCTGGACCGGCGCCAGCCAAGCGGGAAACGCTCCCGCATAGTGCTCAATAAGAATACCGATAAAACGTTCCAGACTTCCATAAGCGACCCGATGAATCATGACTGGACGATGCTTCTGCCCATCCTCGCCGATATAAGTAATATCAAATTTTTCCGGCATCAGCATATCCAATTGAATGGTTCCACACTGCCACGTCCGCCCGATTGAATCCTGCAAATGAAAGTCAATCTTCGGACCATAGAAAGCGCCGTCGCCTTCGTTAATTTTGTATGGCATACCCCGATCGTTTAATGCCTCTTTCAACGCATTCGTCGCTGTCTCCCACACTTCATCCGAGCCCATAGCATCCTCGGGTTTCGTGCTAAGCTCAGCATGATAAGACAAACCAAAGGTACTGTATATCTCATTAAATAAATCGATAACCCCTTGAATTTCACTCTTAATCTGAGACGGAAGCATAAAAATATGCGCATCATCCTGGGTAAAACTACGAACCCGCATTAACCCATGCAATGCTCCGGAAAGTTCGTGACGATGAACCAGTCCCAATTCAGCTGTACGCAGCGGAAGATCGCGATAACTGTGATGCTGAGTGCGATAAACCAATATTCCTCCCGGACAGTTCATCGGTTTTATCGCATAACCCTCACCGTCGATATTAGTAAAATACATATTTTCACGATAATGATCCCAGTGTCCGGATTGCTGCCAGAGCCGTTGGTGCAAAATAATTGGTGTCTTAATTTCCTGATATCCGTATTTCACATGCAGTTTGCGCCAAAAACTTTCTAATTCATTACGAATTACCATTCCTTTAGGATGAAAAAAGGGAAACCCTGGTCCTTCCTCCTGGATACTAAATAAATCCAGTTCACGGCCTAATTTACGATGGTCACGCTTTGCAGCTTCTTCCAGCATCGTCAGGTAGGCAGCCAAATCTGCCTTTTTCTCAAAAGCTGTACCGTAAATACGCTGCAGCATTTTACGTTTCTCATCACCCCGCCAATAAGCTCCGGCGATGCTCTGCAATTTTATTGCCTTAACTTTTCCAGTGGATGGTACGTGGGGCCCTGCGCATAAATCAACAAACTCGCCTTGCTTGTATAGAGATATCGCAGCATCTTCCGGTAAATCATAAATCAGTTCTAATTTGTATATTTCACCTTTTTCTTCAAATAGGCGAACAGCTTCCTCACGGCTTACTTCGAAACGTTCAATCGGCAGATTTTCCTTCACTATTTTTCCCATTTCAATTTGTATCTTATCTAAATCTTCCGGACTAAACGCAGTAGAAATATCAAAATCATAATAGAAGCCATTCGCAATAGCCGGTCCAATCGCTAACTTTACATCGCCATATAAACGTTTGACTGCCTGCGCCAAAATATGGGATGCGCTATGGCGAAGAGCGTCTTTACCTTCCTTATCTTCAAAAGTGACAAATTCAACCCTGGCATTTTTTTGCAGCGGATACTGCAAATCCACCACCCGTCCATCAACCTTTGCCGCCAGAACACTTTTCGCTAAACTACGACTAATGGACTCCGCTACCTGTAACAATGTGGTTCCCTGCTCTACCGCCCGCAAAGAACCGTCCTTTAATTCAACATTCACTGTGTTCATACAACTTCCCCTTTCACATTAAAAAAAATAAAACTCTCATCCCATAGGGACGAGAGTTTTTACCCGCGGTTCCACCCTGATTGACCAATAATAGCCCATCTTAATCCCAAATAACGGAAATCATCCCGGCTAAGCTTACTATTGGTTCAGCTTAACAGTTTAGAGGTGGTAATCATAATGGTGTACGTAAAAATGCTTTCAGCCGATGGCATCTTCTCTCTAAAACGCCGCTTACATTATTATCATGTCCTCTGCATCACTTTTAAAAGTATGATTTGACAGTAATTATATATTTTATCCTAACGATTGTCAATCATGACAACAAATTTACAAAAATTATTTTTTCCGACATATAGGGCATCCCTCGCACACAGCTACCCGGCCTTCAAAAATACTCTTAATCGTTTCGATTACATTTTGCGCGGCTGAAGGATTCGTACTATGAATCATGATATTATACGGTGAAATCGTGATTAATGCAGTAATCAGTAAATCCTCAGGATTAATTTCACTTTCATTAAGAAAATCGACAAATTGCTGATTGTTAATCGCTTTCCCTTCTATATCCAGTATCCTGAAATTTCCGTTATCGTTGAGCAGTACATGAACCTCTTCCACTTGCGGCTCTTGAATATCAACAAAATACCGCAATACCCTGATAAATTCCTTATATTCCAAATCCATCATCAAATCATCTACCGCACTGTCAACTATTTCCACCAATCGTTCTCGATATTCTTTCAACCTAAAATTAATAAATCCATCCAAAACTAATTCATGATGGTTATCCAGATAATCTACTATTTTTGTTAAAATAGTATTATGTCGTGTTGTACGACCAAAATCACTAAATACTTCATTATTGCTATTTAAATTTTTAAGGGTATTATCGTATACTATATTTTGTTCATCTGCACTAAAATAATAATAATTATGTTCAATAATTTTCTTTACGATTTTTTTTTCTTCCCTTAATATGATTAATTCCGCCAAAATTTTTGCAACATATGTCTTTAAAAGATTTTTAATTCGCTCATAATTACGAAAAGACAGCTCGCCCTCAATTACATTACAGCCCAAAAATGTATAGTTTCCTTTATTTATCTCATCAATTGCAACCCGAAATCCTTCTTGTTTAAGACTGATGCAATCTTGCTGCAATCTTGCCCGTATATCATCTGTTGTTCCTGTCAAGCCAACAGAAAGCAGTTTCACATTATCACTTCCTTCTTATCTATTATATGTACCAAGATTTATTTGCATACAAAATAAAAGCAGCCCAACAACAGGCTGCTTTTATCCTACTCATCAAATTACTAAATTAACCAATTCTAATTATTTGCTCTTTTATTGCTTTCAGCCATTCATCACGGCTGCTTAGAATAAACTTGATATGGAATCCTTTAATGGTAACAACTTTAATCACATTAGGAATAATTCCAAAGGTCTTTGCCGGATTAATTTCTCTAATATGGGTCAACGGTATTTCTTGAAGAAATTTCCGACTGATATCCAGTATATAGCCAACAAAAACCAATCGATCATTTGTTAAATAAAGGGCTCCGTGATAAGCCTCTTTATCGCAATAGGCATTAGCAAGACCTTTTTTTAAAATTCGTTCCTGTTCTTCCAAAGGAAAACTATACACGTTATCTCTCCTACCATAAAATAAATTAAGTTATGCTATTCGACAGCATAACTTAATTTTCCTACCATCTCTGTTATTTTATACTCCTGCAGGCCAAAGGCTGGATCAATTTAAATAGCTCATCGCTCATAGCAAAAAAGCACTCACATTGTGAGTGCCCTCTTAACTGGCAACTATCTATCCTCCCAGGCCGTTTCCAACCAAGTACTTTCGACGTATATGGGCTTAACTACTGTGTTCGGTATGGGAACAGGTGGAACCCCATAGCTATCGCCACTGGATATTTTGTTCAGGTGAACATCCCGAAGGTATATTCCCTGAAAACTTCACAGAAGAAAGTGTTCGCATTTTAGTTATTAGCAACGAAGTTGCTAACTATTTTTTTAAGTCAAGCCATCGGCCTATTAGTACCAGTCAGCTGCATCCATTACTGGACTTACACATCTGGCCTATCAACCTTGTGTTCTACAAGGGGCCTTACTAGATTACTCTATGAGAGACCTCATCTTAAGGCTGGTTTCACGCTTAGATGCTTTCAGCGTTTATCCTTTCCGGACGTAGCTACCCAGC